>CACYRM010000036.1 GCA_902776845.1 Oscillospiraceae bacterium | reverse complement strand
GGATTACAGAAAGAGAAGAGGACTTGATAAAAGAGACGAGCAGATGGCTCTCCTGATACAGCGCGTGTCCGGGTCTTATTACGGATCGTTCTATATGCCTTGTGCCGCGGGTGTCGGTTATTCATACAGCCCCTACAGGGTGATGAAGGATTCGGATCCTGCTGCAGGAATGCTAAGACTTGTCATGGGCCTGGGAACATCTGCCGTTGACAGAACGGAAGGATCTTACCCGCGCGTAGTCAATCTCGATATGCCTGAGAAATCCTCATATTCATCGTCTGCCGACAAGCACAGGTTCTCTCAGGGGAAAGCCGAAGTGATCAATATGACCACACATTCTCTCGAGAAGCTCACTTACGACAAGCTTGAATCCTTAATCCCGAGATATCTCGAAAACGTCCTCCTCGAACACGACTACGAGGCCGAATCCAGGCTCCGTGAGATGGGCAGGCCGAGACAGATCAAATTCATCTCCTGCAAAGGCCTTGTCTCCAACAAAGAGCTTATGGAACAGATGAGAAGGATGCTTCACTGCATTCAGGAGGAATACGACTATCCTGTCGATACGGAGTTTACCGTCAACATCTCCGATAACGGTGATTATTCCGTCGATCTTCTTCAGTGCCGTCCTCTGCAGGTCCAGAAAACATCAGGCGGAACGGTGATACCCGAAGGCATTAAGGAAGAGAATATCCTGCTTGAGAACAGGGGCTCTTCGATGGGTCTGTCCAAGGCTTCTGAGCTGGACATCATCGTCTATGTTGATCCTGTTAATTACTACAACATGCCTTACAAGGACAAGCCTTCAGTCGCAAGACTCATAGGAAAGCTCAACTGGCACTACAGGGACCAGAAGAAGCACATGATGCTGATCGTTCCGGGGCGTGTCGGAACGACATCACCCGAGCTCGGCGTTCCGACGTCGTTTGCGGATATAAGCGCTTTCGAGATCATTTGCGAGACCGAGGAGACCAAGGCCGGATATAATCCCGAGTTGTCTTACGGCAGTCATATCTTCCAGGACCTTGTCGAAGCGGAGATCCTTTATACGGCTGTGTTCAATAATCCGAAGACCGTTCATTTCCATCCGGAGAAGCTTACAAGCTCGCCTGATGTTATAAGCGGGTTTGAAGGAGCTGAGGGCCTGTCCGATATCGTACATGTTTTCGATGTCTCGGGCAGAGGCTGCAGGGTCTACAATGACATCGCTAATGAACACCTTGTAATAACCTGCTGATACGGGTCAGCTGTACGGGACTTGGTATATAATTAAATGCATTATTTATATAGTCATGCCCCGGAGGATGAATATGCAATTCGGAATGCCGACCCTGATCGAGAACCGGACATTGCAGGATAATATCGATCTCTGCAAAAGCCTTGGTCTTCAGTTTATCGAGCTGAACATGAATTTCCCTGAGTACCAGGTGGATATGCTTGAGCAGACAGAACTTTTTACCGGTCCTGCGGAAAAAGCCGGGATCTACTACACGGTCCATCTTGACGAGAACCTGAATATAGCGGACTTCAATCAGCTGGTAACTGATGCGTATCTTGAGACTGTCAGAAGATCAATTGAAGTATTGAAGAAGCTCCTGCCCCTGCGTGACGCATACGGGGATAAAAGCCAACCGCTGACCCTCAATATGCATATGCATCACGGGATCTATATAACCCTGCCTGACCGCAAGGTGCAGATGTATGAAAGGGACTTTGACACTTATATCGCGTCTTTTGCGAAGTTCCGTTCACTGTGTGAGGAATGGATCGGAGAGAGCGGTATCAAGATCGCCGTGGAGAACACGGACGGGTTCCGCGAATATGAGAAGAAAGCCATAGAATACCTTCTTGAAAGTCCTGTTTTCGGACTGACATGGGATATCGGCCATTCAAAGGCGACAGGCGAGAAGGATGTTCCTTTTATCATGGATCACAAAGACCGCCTGATACATTTCCACATTCACGACGGTTCCGAACAGCCGCCGAAGAATCATCTGGCACTCGGGGACGGTGAGATCGATCTTGTTTCAAGGCTGGTTCTTGCAAAGAACAGAGGCGCGCGCTGCGTTCTTGAGACCAAGACTGTCGAGGCGCTCAAGAAATCAGTGGAATGGCTGAAAACGTCAACGGAGGTCAGCATATGAGAGTAGGGATCATCGGTTACGGGAGTATGGGAAAGATGCTGCTGTGGAAGTTTTCACAGGCAGCAGGCCTTGATAAAGAGAATCTTTTTGTGTCGAACAGGACTCCGGAAAAGCTTAAGGAAGCGGAGGAGATCGCCACAGTTTGCGGTAACCGCGAAGCTGCCTCGTTATCTGATATCGTATTCGTATGTGTCCGTCCTTCGGATCTTAAGAACGTGCTCGAAGAGATCAGTGACGCTCTGAATCCCGACACTCTGCTGGTGTCTCTGAACGGAAGCGTATCCTTCCAGTCGATCGGCAGGATAACAGGGAACAAAGCCGCCAAAGTGATACCGAGCCTGACCGCGGAGATAGGAAGATCGCAGACTCTTGTCTGCTTTAATGAGAAGGCCGGCGCGGCCGATAAAGAAAACCTCTTAGGGCTCCTTAAGAGCATCGGCGAGGTGATCGAACTGCCCGAAAATGAGATGGGCATGGGTTCCGAACTCGTCAGCTGCATGCCCGGATTCATCGCGTCGATCTTCGATGTGATCTGCAAGTCTGCCCAAAGCCACACTTCTATACCTGAAGATCAGATAGTCAGCATGGTGCTTTCCACCATGAGCGCGACGGCAGATCTTATGATCCAAAACGGCATGTCATTCAATGATGTTGTGAACAGAGTGGCCACAAAAGGAGGCATTACCGAAGAAGGCACGAAGGTGGTCTATAATGACTTCCCGGCGACGGCAGATCTTCTTTTCGCGAACACACTCGAGAAAAGAAGAAAGACGGCCGAAGCTGCCGGGAAAGCATTCTCCGGCATCCATATCTACTTTGACAGCGACGGTGTGCTTGCCGATATGAAAGGCTATATGGATGCTCATGACATTCCTTATAATCCGGACGGCGTCTGTGATAAGTCGGTCGATGAGATCATGTGGGGCAAGATCCGTGAGATCGATCATTTCTATGACAAACTCGATCCGCTGCCGGGTTCAGTTGAACTTTTTAAAGAGCTCAGCAGCAAATATGACTGCGCGGTCCTGACTGCTGTTCCGAAGGAAAAATGGGGGATCACGACTTCCGGTGAGGACAAGATAAACTGGTGCAGAAGATTGCTGGGTGATGATGTAAAGGTCCATATTGTTTACCGTGCCCAGAAAGCTGATTTTGTCATGTCCAAAAAAGATGTCCTGATCGACGATCTGGAGATAAACATAAAGGAATGGGAAGCCGGTGGCGGCACCGGAATATTGTTTACCGGCGCTGAAAATTTTGATTATTCCAAACTTGTGGAGCTGATGTAAACAAAATGTCTTTTTCTGTAAATGAATTGTTTACAGATTCTTAAACCTGTATTGATTAATCCTTATAGATCCCGCTTATATAATTGAATTAACAAAAAACTAACAAAGGGGGATCAGATTATGGCACTTGCAGACGCTTTAAAAGAAAAGATTATGAAACTGGGATCTAAGCAAAAGCTTGATGCCATCGTCAAGTATCTCAACAATCCCAACGAAGAGATCCGTATGACTGTCGCATTAGCTTTGGGAATGATTCCGACATATGATTCCGGAATGGCACTGATACCGCTGCTTCGTGACACATCGGCAATGGTAAGAGCCACAGCTTGTGAATCAGTTGGCGCGATCCGCGCGAAGAATTGCGAAGAGTACGTAAAGAAACTCGCTTTCACGGAGACAGATCCTAATGTCAAGCAGGTTGCGAGAAGGGTATTCGACCAGCTCAGGGACAAAGTAGCTTAATAAGAAAATAGTTAATTCCATTACGAAGAGATCTTCTTTTCCGGCAGCCCGCCGGATAAAGAAGATTTTTTCATGTTAAGCCGGCGATAACGGCATGTTTTTGGCGGGTATTTTCGAATGTCCGTTTGCAATATAATTGAGTCATATAAAGTTAAAAACGGAGAGTGGCAGAATGGAACACAAAGGCACACTGAGACTTGAGACAGAACGGCTTATCCTGAGAAGATTCGAATCTGATGACGCGGAATTCATGTTTAAGAACTGGGCATCAGACAGTGAGGTCACCAGATTCCTCACATGGCCGACACATAACGATATCAGTGTGTCAAAGATGGTTGTGGAGGACTGGGTAAAGAGTTATTCCGACAACAAATATTATCAGTGGGCTATTGTCCTTAAAGATATCAATGAACCGGTCGGCAGCATAGCCGCGGTCCAGGTCAATGATGATCTCGAAATGGTCGTGATCGGTTACTGCATCGGCAGGAAGTGGTGGCATCAGGGCATCACGAGCGAGGCTATGAAGGCAGTGACGGATTTCTTTTTCGATGAGGTCGGCGTCAACCGCGTCCAGTCGTACCACGATCCCCGCAATCCCAACTCAGGAAAGGTCATGCTCAAGTGCGGCCTGAAATACGAGGGCACTCTGAGGGGTGCCGACCGCAACAACCAGGGGATCTGCGACGCGAGCTATTACGGGCTGTTAAGATCAGAGCGATAATTTTTCTGTGACGGCACATTTATGCAACTATGTCCTGTAAACGGGCCGTGGAATTGCATAAAAAAGACTTTTTGTGCAATTTTGTCCTCAAATTGGATAGGGAAATTGCATAGCCTGATCCGTGAAGCTAAATCCCCTTCAATAAAAAATGCGTGTAGAAAAATCCATGCATATTGAATCTCTGAATAACCTCTGCTAATATATCAAACAGATATATCAAATTGATATATTGGTGGCTGTATGGTGCGCGAAAATAATTGGCGGTTACAGCGCACGTGAACAGGAGGCTTTTATGGCACGCGAAAAAAAGATAGATATGGTCATCCTGGGACTCTTAAGTCACGAGGACCTGACAGGGTACGATATCAAGAAAAGGATCGACGGAGCGATCAGTTTTTTCTGGAAAGGCAGCTTCGGCAACATCTATCCGGCCTTAAAGGAGCTTGAGGACGGGAAACTGATCACGGCAAAAGACGCATCCGAAGATGGGCGCGGGAAAAAAGCATACCAGATTACCCAAAAAGGCAGGGAGGCTCTGGGCGACTGGCTCCTGGATGAGCAGGCAAGCAATGAGATCAGGTATGAGACTCTTCTTAAGATATTCTTTGGCGGCGCAGGGAGCAGGCAGATATCTGTACATAATATCGAGGTTTTCGAGAGAAAGGTTCAGGATGATCTGAAGATGCTGAATGATTACTGCGCCGCCCTCGAAAAAGACCCAGCCAATGAGGATCACATGTACTATTACCTGACGGTTTCTTTTGGTATTGAGACCTATAAGGCATATCTCGCGTGGTGTTCAAAGGCAAAGAAAATGATCAGGCAGCAGATGCAGGATGAGGAAGAAAGCAGGTAAATATGAAGACAGCAGTTGTATATTATTCACTTCAGGGCAATATCCGTTATGTAGCGGAGAAGGTCGCGAAAGGGCTGGGAGCGGATCTTATCGAGCTCGTTCCCGTAAAGGCATATCCCGACAAGGGCATGAAAAAGTTCATCTGGGGAGGCTCCGCCGTCACATTCAAAAAGAAGCCCGAACTGGAACCTTATAAATTCAACGCTGATGATTACGGTATGGTCATCATCGCGACACCTGTCTGGGCTGGCGGCTTTACTCCTCCGATCCGTACGTTCCTTGAAGACAACGATCTGACGGGAAAGAAGATTGCGGTGATAGCATCATCTGCCGGCGGCAATTCGGCTAAGTGCGTCGAAGCCGTAAGGCTCGCCTGCAAGGCTGATTCTCTAGCGGCCGAATTAAGACTTGTTGATCCCAAAGACCAGCCGTCGGAGGAAAAGGAGAAGCAGATCGCGGAATTCATAAGGACGCTGTCCTGACAGGCGGGTCCTCGTCCGCACCACGCTCCGTCTGCGGATAATACGTGAATGTTATAATGTCTCTGAACTTATTAATAAGAACGGAGAATACCGGTATGTATTTATATATTGCCCGCAGGGATCTCAATTATTACTTTTCCCAGAACTGTGCTTGCGGCGGCGTGCCTGTTAATAACGACTACAGGTTCACTGCCATAAAAGACGGACTTTATTATCTTCTCACTCTGAATAACGCGAACTACGCTGTCTCCAAAGAGGACGGGGATAAGTTCATTGAGGATGTGTTAAGCAGATGCACGGGAGAGCACAAGGGATATTTCCCTTTGGTTCCTTCGCTTAACGGCAAAGATACGGCAGCGGTCGTTGAGATGGAACGTGAAGTGGATATCGGGAATTATAAAACGAATCAGAATTTCTACTATGATATGGACGATGAAGTGCTCTTTCAGATGATGGAAGACCTCAGGGCGAGGTCAGGGGAGCCTTTGGATAAGCGTGCGCTGATGAACTACTGCTATCCTAATCCTGTACTTCCTGAAGGTGATTATGAGCTTAACCGGATCTATCACGGGATCTACTGCAAGGAAGAGCCTGTCGGTGCCGGCGTTATCCGTACTTCCTTCCCGGATAAGAGAGCAAGCTGCTTCGGGACAAGAGTTGACGGGGCTTATGTTGATATCAGGGAAGAAGATACAGAGAACACTTATAAAGTTCCGGCTGAACTGATCCCCGTGATAAAAGAAAAAGTCAGGGAGCTCTGCAGGGAACCCGCTGAGGCCTATGCCGAACACGGCGACTGGGAAGGATATATCAGATTTGGTAAGGATGATGAGAGGATCTTCACGGATCCCGAAAAGACTCTGGCACTGCTTAAGGAGATCGCATCGCAGAGCACATTCGATTCTTCGAGGGAAGTCGATAAAAAAAATCACTATCAGGTCAGTAAAATGCCTGACGGAGGTTTTCCCGGATTTGGAATGATGGGTATGTCAGGTTTTATGGGCATGCCTTTGGGAAGTCCTGTGACACAGGCGCCAGCCACACCTGCTGAAACAACGCAAAAACCTGCTGCTTCAGACGGTAAGAAATGCTCTTTCTGCGGAGCTGATGTTACAGGCATGAAGTTCTGCCCTGAATGCGGAGGAGTGGTACAGCAATGACAGAGAACAGAAAAGAACTTGGAAGCACTTTTGATACTGCCGCGGAATTATATAACAGGATGCGTCCGGGTTATGTTGATGAGCTTTACGCTTCAATCTTCGATTACATAAGTATCGGCAAAGAAAGCCGCGTTGTCGAAGTGGGCAGCGGAACCGGTCAGGCCACGCTTCCGGTACTTAAGACCGGCTGCGAACTGACTGCTGTTGAATACGGTGAGAACCTTTCGCAGATGCTTAAGGAAAGATTCAAAGACTATGACAGGTTCAGCGTCATCACGGGTAAATTCGAGGATGTAATGCTTGAGGAAAACGCCTATGATCTCGTGTTCTCCGCGACGGCATTTCACTGGGTTCCCGAGGATATCGGATATCCTAAAGTCTACTCGATATTGAAGGAAGGCGGCGCTTTCGCGCGCTTTGCCAACCGACCACGCATAAGTGCCGATACTCCTGAACTTGCGGGTGAGATAAACGATATCTATAACGACCATTACAACAGCTATTATGGCGTTAAGTCCGGCACGAAAACCTGGTTTACCGAAGATAACGCCAAAGAGATCTCACTGATCCCGGCCAAGTACGGTTTTACGGATATCAAATATCATCTTTTCTACCGCACAAGAGTCTTCACGTCGGAGGAATACATAGGACTGCTCGGAACTTATTCCGATCATATAGCTATTGAAGAGAGTGTCAGGAAAGTGTTTTTCGGAAGGATAAAGGAAGCGATCGACCGTCACGGCGGAACGATATCCATCAGTGACACGCTTGATCTTGAGCTTGCAAGGAAGGCATGACGCTGCCTTGCCGGGGATAACAGGAAAATTATGAAGAAGCTTTCAGCAAGGATCATTTCTGTTTTTTTGGTGACGGCGGTCATCTTGACTGCCGTGGCCTGTTCACCGGCATTCAAAAAGGATTCCGGCACGCTTCTTGAACTGGAGTATACCGAATTTCCGACAAAGCCCTATGATGCTGATAAAGTCCATCCGATCCGAAAAACAGGCAGTGTGGCAGGGCAGGAAGCCGTTAATGAACTCGATGATATTGAATGGGAATATATCAGGCATTACATCGGAGACAATTATCTGGCAGCTAGCTGGTGTTTCAGCGATCAGTCAGCTGCGGGGATCTCCATTGACAAGCCCACTTTCGGGAAGGTCGGCCCCGGTGATTACAGAGGCGAATGTGAATATCTTACAGTATTGCTCGAAAGGCTTTACAGGATAGATTTCGAGAGCCTTGATAAGCAGGACCGCGACTTCTACGATCAGATCGTTTTCAATATCGAAGAAGAGAGATATTTCAACCAGTATTCGGGCTTTCATTATATGCTGCCCGCGGAAAAACTCACGAGCGCGGGTTCGTTCTATCTGACTGTCAGCTATGTTGATATAAGGAACAGTCACGAGGCCGACATGTATATCGAACTGCTGAAAGATACGGACCGGTACTATGATGAAATCTGTGAATTCGAGGAGACACGTTCCGCTAAAGGTTATGCGTCAATAGAAGCGTTCTACACCAAGAGCAGCAACGCATATTACATGCTTACACAGGAGAGTCAGACCGGACCGTTCAGGGAGATGTTTGTTGAGAAGATAAACGCGCTTCAGGGTATTTCGGAAGAAGAGAAGGCCTCCTATATCGAAGAGTTCGATAAGGTGATGGAAGAGGTTGTTGTTCCGGAATTTCTCGAGTGCTGCAAGCGTATCGCGGCTTTGGGCGGAACCAATACAAATGATAAGGGACTTGCCGGATTCGAACACGGCAAAGAGCTTTATGAGCATATGTTAAGATGCCAGACCGGCAGGGACTGCGATGTCAAAAAACTTGCGAAGGAACTGGACAAGGTCCTCTCAATGAGAGCGGATGATCATGCAGCTCCTGTTATTGAAGGTACGGACAATCAGGAAATGATGGACATCATGACCGTAAAAGCTAAAGAATATTTTCCGGAACTTGAGATCAATTACGAGATCGTCAAGCTGCCGCAACTGTTTAAGGCAGTCGGAATAACCGGAGCATATGCCGCCAGATATTTTGATGACCCTTCACATGAGATCATCTTCCTTCCTGATACCGTGAAGACAAAAGAGGTCGTTTTCCACGAGGGAATTCCCGGGCATATGTATCAGTACAACTACCATAAGACAAATCTCAGGCACATCTACATGCTGGGCTTTGCAAAAGAGGCTTACATCGAAGGCTGGGCGACTTATATCATGAGCAATCCCGGAGAAATGTACGGGGGTTCCGGCAGCGGGGAATTATCTTATACCGGAGCTATCAGCCGGTATTACATGGCACAGGCAAGGGCTGACATCTGCATCAATTACGAAGGCCTTACCGGAAAAGAGACTACCGAATACTTATCAGGCTTTGCGCATGATGTCGCAAGCATTCAGACAACAGATATGTTCATGACACCCGGTATCGGGATCTCATACGGACTCGGCTGTTACATGACTTTGAAGACATTGGAGTCGATAAGATCTCTGGATCCGGACATGGATATTAAGACAATGCATACTCTGTACCTTGATGCAGGTCCGGGGTCTTTTGACAGGATCCTTGCTTCGGTAAGGAGAGAGTATAATTCAAAATAAACCGGAGAAAGGAAAAAGAATATGGGTATAGAAGACTTTTTGAGTTCGGGAAATCCGAGACTGGACAGTCAGCTGAAGTTTTCGGCGGAGATCGATAAGATGACCGGCATCTACAGAAGAACGATGCTGCTTTCAGGAGAAAGACACGAGAACGATGCCGAGCATTCATGGCACATCGCGGTCATGGCGCTGCTCTTCAAAGAGTATTGTGTTGAGGTTCCTGATGTCGAACGCGCAATAAAGATGCTGGTAGTTCACGATCTCATCGAGATCTACGCAGGCGATACTTTCGCATACGATATTGTTGGCAACGCAAGCAAGGCAGAACGCGAGGCCAAAGCCGCTGACAGGCTCTATTCGCAGCTTCCTGAAGAACAGGGAGCGGAATTAAGAAGCCTTTGGGAGGAATTCGACGCGATGGAGACTGTTGACGCAAAGTACGCGGCATGTCTGGACAGACTCCAGCCGCTGCTCCACAACACCCTGACAGAAGGTCATACCTGGCGCGACGGCGGTACGGTAAGAGCCCAGGTGGAACAGAGGGCGAAGGTCATAAAGGAATTCATGCCCGAGGTGTATGAGTGGCTCAGAAAGAACCTTGACAGGAGCGTGGAGAACGGCTGGCTTAAGGAGTGATATGGTTTTCGCGAAAAACAATCAGGATTAAAGATCAGGGTTCGAAAAAATGAATATAACGACCGCAAATAAAGAAGATCTTGAGAGCATATTGAGGCTCCAGTATCTGGCTTACCAGTCGGAGGC
Source organism: Oscillospiraceae bacterium (assembly GCA_902776845.1). GTDB lineage: Bacteria > Bacillota > Clostridia > Saccharofermentanales > Saccharofermentanaceae > Saccharofermentans. The sequence goes on along the minus strand of CACYRM010000036.1, from coordinate 6,423 downwards.
TGACCTGTTCGGCACAAGAGACATACCTCCTCTTAAGCAGACCCTTGAGGAAGTGAAAGAGGAATTTAACAACGGAATAATACTCAAGATGACAGACGGCAGCGGTATTATATTAGGCTCCGTCAGAGCACGCGAAAAAGACGGAACAGTCTATATCGGCAAGCTTATGGTCCATCCGGACCACCGGAAAAAGGGTTACGGATCCTGCCTGCTCAAAAAGATCGAGGAGTGTTTCCCGGGAAAGCGGTATGAGCTTTTTACCAGCACGAGAAGCAAGGATAATCTCAGACTTTATAAGAAGATGGGCTATGAGGAGTTTAAGCAGGAAGCGGTGACTGATGAACTGGTTTTTGTATATCTGCAAAAATAATCTCAAGAAAATGTGATATAATACCGGCTCAGGGATAGATTTTTTATAAGGGAGATTAAAATGACCAAATTGGAATTCCTTGCCAGGCTGATACCGGCCTGCATGCCGCTTACTATTGGAATAGCGGTTTTTATTACATTGAACATTGTCACAAAGAAGCATCATGAGAGCATAGCCGCGGATCTTCTTTCCGGGCTTCGCGCGCCTACGGATGATGAAGCAGAACGCATAATGACGCAGTTAAAACCCAAGGTTATCAGGAAGATAATTGTCACGAGCTGTGTCTTTTTGCCTTTTATAGGGCTGCTCTGCGGAGTCATTATTACCAAATTCAATTCGGAAGAACGCATTTTGATGTATGTCATGTGCGTTATGGCCGGAGTTATCTTCCTGGCGTACATAGCAGTCCTTTCCATGCCTTTGTCCGAACTCAGGGAGCTGAGGAAAAGGACCTATGCCGTCACTGACTGCACGGTTGCGGAGATCAATACCTACACCCGTTTTTTCCCCAGAGCCACTATTCCTGTCGATATACACCGCGCCACCGTCATGGACCAAATCGGTTACACCTGGCAGACAGATCTGACTAAAGATATCGAGGGTTATGTTCATGTGGGTACAAACTGTCTGGTCATAATCTATGCTGCCGAAGAAAAGGCAAACCGCAATAGAAAGAGCGGCCAGTATTTATACAGAAGAGCGCTTTATGTGGAGAAGTAATCCATCCTGCCCGCTGTGACGTGGAGCATGGTCCTTATATTCACAGAATCGTAAAACCCAATTAATGCCGTCATATTTTCTATAATGTATAATTTCTAATATATGGATACCGGTGGCCCGGAATCAGCCGCGGCAGGTTCTTAAGAGGTAATTGATCATGTTAGTGGATATGCTGAATCGGCATTGGGTTACGATCTTTGCGGTGATACTTTTCTGTATCAAGCTGTGGCCCAGAAAGAGGTTCAGGAATACCGAGACGAAGTATTTCTGGCTGACTGCTTTAAGCTGTCTTTTCCTTGTCCTGGAAGATTCTTTTGAGTCGGTCTGCTCACTGGATCCTTCTTTGCGGTTCTTAAGGACCTTGCTGTCTGTTCTCGGCTATACTTTCCGCTCCACGGCTGCCCTCAGCCTGCTTCTGGTCATCGTGCCGCGCAACAAGCGCTATTTCATATACTGGATTCCGAGCATCATAACGTTCCTGGTAAGCTGTACTGCCTTCTTCAGTGATGTCGCGTTCGGATTTGATGAGAACTATGCGTTCTACAGAGGACCTTTGGGTTATGTGGCATTTGTCGTGCCGGTCCTTTATATCATTCTGAGCTTATGGATCATTTTCAAGCATTTCTCGGAAAGAAGCAGCCTCGAGAAATACATCATGCCGATATGCGCCGTTTTCTGCCTGTCATCATCGCTTCTGGATGTGGTTTACGGCGGAGTAAGGACGCATGAGGCGATCATTATCAGCAGTATTTTCTTCTATCTGGTTCTTTTCTCCAATGACAACAGGAGGGATTCACTGACCGGACTTCTGAACAGACAGGCTTTCTATGATGACTGCAATCTTTATATCAGGAACATCGGGGCTGTTGCTTCACTGGATATGAACGGCCTTAAGCTCCTGAATGATACAATGGGACATCAGGCTGGAGACAAAGCACTTAAGACAATAGGTGAATGCATGCTGAAGATCGCTGATGAGAAGACTCTGGCCTACAGGGTCGGCGGAGATGAATTCCTCATACTTTTCCTGCATTCCGATGAGAAAGTCATCACTAATATCGAAAAGATGATAACCGGCGATGTTACCGCTTCCGGCTACAGTATCTCCACAGGCTATGCCATCCGCGGACCGGAGGAAAGTGTTGATGATGTTATCAAAAGATCGGATGATCTGATGTATCAGGCAAAGGCTGATTACTACCGTTCAAAAGGAACGGAACAGAGAGCCGACCATTATCAGGTTAAGGAGTAAACGATTCACATCAGATGATAGGATTTCTAAGGAATAATAAGACCAGGGACAGAGAGCCGTCTTTTTTCGATTCCGCCGCGGCAGACATTGACAGGATGATCAGTGAGGCGGCAGAGCAGTTCCTTAAAGGAGACCATACGCCTCTTTCAGAACCGGTAAAGTACAACGTGCTTTGGCTCGGCTTTACTCATGTTACTTTCGGGGACATGGATTTCCGCATGAACCTTTTTGACAGGGATTATCTCAAGGCTGTCGCATTGAATTTTGAGAAGTCAGTCGAGTGCATTACAGAGCATAATCTGGATATTACGGTCGATCTTCATTTTATCGAAGATGATTACCCGCTTACCTTGTATGACGGCGAGGAATGGTTCTATCTGGCTCAGGAGACCATTCAGTCTGTAATAGACAGCTATATTGATGACGGCAAATACGATACCGTGTTTACCACAATTCAGACCGAAGGTGAGGAGAACCGGTCCCGCAACGCATTCAAAACCGGTTACGGCGCGCATTATGCCATACTGGGGCTTTGCCCGGCAGACCTCTCTACACATGTGCCGTATTCGACATTCAATCTTGGCAGGCCGCGCTATGGTACGTTCCCGCTGGAAGATCCTGAAGAACCCTCGTTGTACGCAACTGCTGTAGCCGTCCACGAATGGATGCACCAGCTTGAATATCTGGGGACACTGCTGGGAATTGTATATCCCCATACACACTCATACATGGGTCCTGAGATGTATCCGGGTTACAAGAAATATGAAGCGGACAAAAACGATTACGATTTCTTCGAATTCTACAGACAGGTGCTCTCGGGAAGAGTGCCGTATTCAGAAGATAAGCTTATAAGGTATGTCGGAATATATCCGAAAATGTGGGCCCTTACAAAGCGCAGCACTCTTAGGCTCGGGACCTTTACAATACAGGATCCGGAAGGACGCGGTTATCTGACCGGTCAGGAAGGCTCACCGTCACTTACACTTTCGGATGCACCGTGCAGGTGGAATATACAGTATTCCGGTGCGGGACGTTTTATTCTTTCTCCGTCTGATATGCCCGGAATGAGGATCGACCTCTCAAACGCAAGTGATTCAGAGGGCAACACGGTCAAGCTGTGGAAGGATACAGGGTATTTTGATGCGCAGAGCTGGAAGCTGGCTTGTGACAGCAACGGCAATTATCAGATCCAGACCGTATTCGGGAGCGGACGCGCCATCATGGTGCCAAAGGAAGGGGATGCTTTGCTTCTTTCCGGGAGAGGCCGGGGCGTGCGCAAATGGATCATTAAGCCTGCTGACGGGAAATAATTAATATCATGGAAAATAAGTTAAAGAACAACACGCTGCCGTTCGCTTTTCTGGACGGAACAATGCTGAAGATCATAGCCATGGTAAGCATGGTCTTTGATCATGTCGGGGACATATTCTTTACGGACCTGTTGTGGCCGAGAATGATCGGAAGACTTGCGATGCCGATCTTCTCATTTTGCATAGCGGAAGGCTATATCCATACGAGAGACAGGAATAAATATCTTATAAGGATGGGCATATTCGCGCTGGTAAGCGAAGTGCCTTTCGATCTTGCTTTCGAAAACAATATCAACATCACGCATCAGAACATAATGCTCACGTTCTTTCTGGCAATTGCCGCGCTGAGATTATTTGATCTGATCAGGGGAGAGCGGAAAGAAGCCACGGGGAAATACAGCGCGGGAAAGACCGTTCTCGGAATACTCGTTGTTATCGCTGTTGCCGGTATCGCATTGGCGCTCAGGGCTGATTATCATATCTTTGCGGTCATAGCGGTATTCCTGTTCTACCTGTTCAAGGATACGAAGAACTATATCAGGAGCGGTGTCGGCGTTGCTTTCCTGGCTCTTACCAGGACCATGGGATATTACTGCGCGACAGGGCTTAGTTTTATTCCGCTTCTTTTCTATAATGGAAAGAAGGGCAAGGGTCTAAAGTGGTTATTCTACGCGTTTTACCCTGGACATCTTTTGCTGCTTTATCTGCTCAAGATCATATTGACCGGCAGGTAAGCATTCAGTCAGGAGGGTTCATATGAAAGTATTTATCGTTTACTGCCATCCGTCGGAGGATTCGTTTACAAGGCATATCCGCGACGCGTTTATCAGGGGCATTACCGATTCGGGGAATGAATATGTCATCTCGGATCTTTATGCGATGGATTTCAAGGCGGACATGACTGAGCACCAGTACCTGAGAGATGCGAATTACAGGAACACGCCTGATATCGAAGAAGATGTTCTCGCCGAGCATGAGAAGATCAATTCGTCGGATGCGATTGCATTTATCTATCCCGTATTCTGGACAGAGGCTCCGGCAAAGCTTGTCGGATGGTTTGACAGGGTGTGGTCATACGGATTCGCGTACGGCGATAAGAAGATGAAGATGCTTGATAAGGCAATGATCCTTTGTTCCGCGGGCAATCCTATCGAAAGGCTCGAGCAGTTCGGACTCCTTGCAAGCATGAAGAAAGTAATGTTCGGCGACAGGCTTATCAACCGTGCGGAGAAAATGGAATTTGTTGTTTTCGACGGCACATCGAGAGAGAAGGAAACACGCGAAAATAATTGGGAAAGCAACCTTCAGAAGGCATATGAAAAGGGCAGGAACTTCTTCCAAGAAGTTGAAGAGAAATTCACGGTCGATGACAGATATTTCACGGCGGTATCCAATTCCGGATCCGGTGAAGTATCTGAACAGACTATCTTCTGCTACCACCAGAAGGGCGATGTTATCTGGGCGGAGTATTCCGGCGGAAGCATCGTTAAGGGCTTTCTCGTAGGTAAGATGGATGAGGATCACCATCTGCATTTCAGCTACCAGCATATGAATAAAGACGGTGAACTGAGGACAGGTTCATGTGATTCAGAGCCCCGGACCGTGGACGGCAGACTGAGGTTCATTGAGAAGTGGAAATGGACTGAAGGTGAAGAGGGAACATCTGTTATAGAAGAGATCTGACGGTATGGGGAAAGCGATGAAGATACTTGTTACAGGCGGAACGGTATTTGTAAGCAGGTTCACGGCGAAGTATTTCGCGGAGCGCGGATATGATGTATATGTTCTTAACCGCGGGACAAAGGAGCAGGTCCCGGGGGTTACCCTGATAAAGTGTGACAGACATGATCCGGGAGATCTTCTTAAAGAGCATGTTTTCGACGCAGTGCTTGATATCACATCGTACAACGGGGATGACATTGCGGATCTTACAGACGCATTGGGAACCTTCGGGACTTATGTCTTTATCAGCTCCAGCGCTGTTTATCCCGAGACGGAAATGCAACCTTTCAAAGAGGAAAGCAAACTTGCGGAGAATAAGTTCTGGGGCAGATACGGTACGGACAAGATCGCGGCTGAGAAGGCTCTTCTTGAGAGAGTTCCGGACGCGTATATCCTGAGGCCGCCGTATCTTTACGGACCGATGAATAATGTCTACCGTGAGGCTTTTGTTTTCGATTGCGCGAAGGCCGGAAGAAAGTTTTATCTTCCCGGCGATGGTGATATGAAGCTTCAGTTCTTCCACGTTGAAGACCTTTGCAGGCTGATGGAGATCATCATCAATGATAAGCCTGATGAACACATCATGAATGTCGGCAACGCTGAATCCGTGACTGTAAAAGAGTGGGTCGATGCCTGCTATGAATGCTTCGGGAAAAAGCCTTCGTACGAGAATGTGCATGCGGACATTGAGCAGAGGCTGTATTTCAGTTTCTATAATTATGAGTACGCTCTTGATGTAAGCAAGATGAGAAGGCTCCTGCCTGTTACCAAAGACCTTAAGGAAGGTCTTCATGAATGTGCCATATGGTATGATGAGAATGAATCTGAGGTAAGAAAGAAACCGTTGATCGGATACATCGATAATAATCTGGCAGACCGCCGGGAAAGACCATAATGAACACAGAAGGCCGCCCCGAACTTAATAAAGATCTTGACAGCAGGTCATTTCTTAACTGGTACTGGCTTAAAGAGGAGCTGGCCGGTTTCTGCAAGGCCTGCGGCATTCCCGCGTCAGGCTCGAAAAAAGACCTGACCGAGAGGATCGCCCA
>CACYRM010000035.1 GCA_902776845.1 Oscillospiraceae bacterium | reverse complement strand
ATCAGCTGTCACTCTCTCAACTTCAGCTCCGTTTTTGTTCCACCATTCAGATTGAACCCTCTCCATTTCTCTATACTCCGAATCAGCTATCAATTCGTCCGGAGCATATATATTGAGATCCCTGCAGTATTCATTTAATGCATTATATCCATTGTCAATTGAATGATCATATTGATAAAAGCTCTCCAGGATCAAAACATCCTTTTTATTTGCAAGAACGTAAATAATGCATTCAGCATCAACTTCGAGGAAATATTTAACTCCCGCTCTTTTATCTTCACCATAAATTACAGACAATGGTCTTTCGGAAATGTGATAACCTCCTTCAGCCAAATTTGAATAATATTCATTATCAGATGCTAAGTATTCCTCCATTGTGTTTTGTAATGTTCCGAATGATTCTTCGTAATTTACAAAATACCACTCATTATAACTGGATTTATATTCACATAAGCATCCCTCGATCCCCTGAATCTGCGTCATAAACTGAGTCTCAGTCTTCTCAGTGAGATTTTCAAAAACTAACAGTGAGTCATAACCGCCAAACATATACCTGTCAAAAAAATCAAAATCATCAGGTAAAGAGCCGGAAAAACGATAGTTTAAATATTCATTGTCATAGTTGTTCTTATCAAAGTATTTGACAAATTTGTCCTGGCTAATATTCTTCTTTGATGAACATCCGCTTACACTCATTAAGCCAGTTATCAAAAATACTGCTGATAAAACTATAGAAATCAGTTTTCTTTTCATGTGGAATCTCCTTGTTATGCTGAACCGTACGGTCTTTTGAGGAAAAGCCGTACGGTAAGAGGCACTTTTACTTAATGGATAGTCTATAACCACGGATCCGCTTAGACCGGACGTTTTACTGATGAGGGCCTGTTGTTATCCGGCCGCACTTCCGGTCTGAATTTCTGTCCGGAAGGAGCGAAATAATACTGCGGAACGCTGACCTGTGAGACATCGGCCGGATTGGATTTTACCGGGATCCTGTCAGTCTTGTATTTTTTGTAGAACTCCTTCTCTTTCTCATCCTTCTCGTCGGTCATCCTTGATCTGTAATCAGCGAGTCTATGAAGGATCTCGTTAGCGATGGATGCCGTGTCCGTATCGGCGCTGAAGCAGATCTGGTACATGAATTTGGATTTGTCTGTGTTGACAACAACGAACCTGAGTTCACGGACGGCACTGCTGAATAATCCGGACCTGTCCTTGCAGATATATCCTATAGCGCTGACCCATTCATACCGGATATGGCCGAGAAGTGTCTTGCCTCTGGTCCTTCTGTTGGCAGCGGCACGCTCAACTGCGGTAAGTGCCAGGGCCGTCAGACCGCCTGTCCATGTCCCGCCTTTGTCGTACTTATCACATCTGACGATAAAACGGCTGTCAGTGATATAACAATCGATATCGACTTCGGAAGCTCTTAATATCTGTTTGAAATCCGTGTCGTTTACAGTCTTGCGGTAGACTGCTATAGCTGTGGCTCTCACCCTGCGGGATAAGCCGTTGTCCAGCTGATCGGGGATCAAAGCCCCGTTGATGTCTGTTCCTGCGTATGAGAACGGCTGCTCGTTATCGCCAATATCCTGGATTATGATCGGTTGAAAAGCGGACATATCTGTACCTCCTGTGATGTCATTTGAGTGTGATGTCTAAAACTTCCGGGGCTCTAAGGACCGCTTATGGATCCTTAAGCCTGCGTCTTTCTTCTGTGAGCCTCATCAAGCTTTCTGGTGATGGCTTCACCGGCCTTCTCAGCTCCCTTGTAGAGAGCGTTTTCGATTCCTCTGATAACCAGGAAGCTGACCACCGATCCCACGATTGCCACTGCGATGCCTGCGACGCCGCTGCCTGTCATTGCCCATGCTCCGAGTCCTAAGAGCATGCCGATGATGATTCCGTTGTAAGCATAAGTTTTTCTCATTTTGATTTCCTCCTGTATATTGTTTTTTATTTGTATTTATCTTTTAAATCTTCCACTTTCGCCTGGTCCGTGTAACGGCGTCTCGCGTTCTCTGCCTTTGAATGCGCATCAGCTATCAGCTTGTATACGAAGGAGCAGATGAACATCAGTACAGCGACGACTGCAAACATTATCATTAAACTTCCCATATAAGCCTCCTCAGAACAGGCTGTGCTTTACCTTGCGGTCAACGTGCTCTGTTATTACCTTGATGTTCGGATCGATGCCGAGGAAGATCTTTTCGACTGCCGTGTAAAGAACATTGAGGCTCATCTCGTTAGGTGATGAATGCTTCGTCTTGTACTGGTTGATCAGAAGGCGGTATGTATTCACATCGTTCTCCTGGGCGATCAGACTGAGTGTTCCGGTAAAGCTCTCCTCATATCCGTTATGTACGAAGACGATCCTGTTCCTGTCTCGCTGGAGCTCATAGGCACCCATGTACTTCTTCAGATCTTCCGCGGGAAGTCTCTGGAAGATATCCTCAATAGTTACTCCTGCAACCGAGAATGTCTCTGACTTGTCCCAGAAGTTCGGATCTCTCTGGATGAGCTTTCCCTGATCCATAAGTCCGTTTCTCTGCTTTCTTGCGACAATGCATGCGGCGACTGTTATTCCGATCACTGCCAGAAGTATGATTGCTCCTGCCGGTGTGATAAATGCTCTTAATTCCATATTTGACTCCTTTCAAATGTCTTATTCCGATAACCCTGACCGGGACCGTCCGGCTCTTTTCTGACCTTCTGTCCGGGATTCCCGTCACGGTGTCTCCGTTTGATGGCCTGAGGATAGCAGGAACATTTTCCAAAGTGTTTCCTAAGATGTTCCTGAAAGTTCCAAAGATATTCCAATCCTTATTTTTCAAGGGTTTCAGGCATTTTGGATTGTGAACGGAAATGTGATGTGATAGAGTTAAAAACATGAAAAATGAGCATCGGATCACCTGGGTCAGCGGTCCTGCCACCGGGTTTTACATAGATTTTGACAATCAAAAGATAGGATATTCCGGTACAGAGAAAAGCCTTAACCGTCTCCAGACCAGACTCCTTCATTTTATGCTGTCCAGTCCCGGAGGTTTTGTTACGGCCTCCGATACGGAGAAGGACAATGAGCTCTTTTCGATTGATTTCCTGAAATACATCTCAGCCATCAAGTCGGCCATTAAGACTCTCTGGAAGGCCGCCGGAAAAGAGGACGAGGCCGGTGAGCTCACCGACCAGATCTTCGAGAAGCGAAGCACGTACGGCAGTACCGGTTACCGTCTGAGGACGGAGCTTACGGATGAGCTTGAGGATATCACGAGCGAGACTTCCGAACCTGCGCCTACGGCAGACCTCAATCCCGTTCCGGCATCTGAGCAGCCCTCTGAACAGGAACCGGCTTCCGTCACGAAGACCGGCATGTTAAAGAAATATTTCGAAAACAACTGGCTGCAGCTGTTCCTTTATGTTTTCCTGATCCTGGGATTGGTACTGCTGTTCGACTCCTTCCACATCACGGTCGAATCACTGCTCGTAAAGATAGTCAGCATCCCCTTCGGATTCACTTTTCTGATCATAGCCCTCCTGTCGGCACTTCCCGTCCTGGGCGGACTCTTCATTGACGTGCCGGTTGCTCTGAAGGCTTTCGAAAAGAAAAAAGGCATAAGCAAAAAGGATCTCGATGCGGGCACGGTGCATGAGATCGCCATGAAGACCATACCCCGCTTTGACAACTCCAGGGAACACGTGCTGTTCTTCCTGATCTGCAATCTCACAGGAGCCTTTACCGTCGCCTCGGTCCTGCTCTACGTCAAGAGCATCCCGGGACTTACGGATTATCTCTCAGGCATGGGCCGCGATTATGCATATGTGTTCACCATATTGGCCGGCTGCATCGTCGCACTGCTCAGCAACTATGGTCTTCAGACCAGCAACAGCCCGACGCGCTGTGCTGATAATTACATTCTCTCGAGAGCCCATGCGTTCATGAACCTGATCTATCTGTCAGCAGCGCTCCCCTTCGCCGGCTCACTCATATACACGTTCCTGTCCTACAGGTTCAATTCCGGAAGCACTGCTGTAATAACACCGGCATATATAGTTATGGTCTTATCAGCCTACTGTTATCTGTGGTTCTCATCCGACTCCCCTGCCGCCAGGAAGATAGATTCGATCAGCAAGAATAATTTTATATCCGGTCTGCCCGTTGTATTCATCTTCACGACGATCTACACGGTGCTCTGTTTTGTTCCGGACACGGTCTGCATCGTCTCCCTTCTCACGGCACCGGCCTTCCTGCTCCTCTGGCTCGTTTGTTTCCTCAAAAGGCGCAAAGAGAATACATTGAAACTTTATTATTTTGTCTCTTCGTTCTTCAGCGTAATGGCGATATCCGTCATAGTGATGCTGATCTTAAGTTTCTGGTGGTAAAAATACAGACAAACGGAAGACCTGCAGCAGATCAGTCTGACTAAATCCGTTTTGAGTTATCACCGTCCGTAAACACGACACTGTACATGTCTTTTACCGCCACAGATTCGCCGTCAGTGAACAAAATAACATTGTTATATTGGTCAATTGTCCTTGCATTTCCGACCTTGGAGGCATATCTGCCTCCCTCCTTCCTCTTATCGCGGATAAAGTAAGTGACCCTGATCTCCGGGCGCTCACTGAGTCTTTCCGAGAGTTCCTGAAGCTGCCTGTTCAGTTCGTTGATCTCATCCGGCTCCATTTCGCGTCTTCTGTCGGTGAGGCGCGCTGTCTCTTCCACGGCATCCTCATATCCGACGAGCGCGGCAAACGGCGCAAACTGCGCGGCCCTGTCATGTACAGACATGGGCGGGAGGTCAGGATACCGGGGCCTGGAAAGATGTCTGATGTCATCGTATCCCGTCATGCTTTGTGGCCTCCTATCTGACCGTTCCTCTCGATCGCCGTGCCGCCCTTGCTGAGGTTCTTCGCCTTGACGACGGCATTCTTTCCGTACTTGTGCTTTATCTCAAGCATTGCTTCCTGTAGAGCGCGCTCCTTTGCGAGTTCTTCATCTCCCGCACTCTTCTCTTCGTGCTTATCTTCCAGATCGAAGATGCTCATCTGTTCAAATCTCTCTTCCGCGGGAATATCCCCTTCCCTGATGACATTGCATGCTGCTATGCCGATACGCCTTGAAAGGAGGTCCTTGCCTGCGATACTGTCGAACAGCTTCATAACAGCCTCAGTGATTATCCTCGCAGATGACGTGTGCCTTTCAAGATTGACTGTTCCGTGCGCGTGCTTAGGCACTTCCCTGCCGTAGAAATCGATAGTGATATCACCGTGATAATTGCCGCCCTCAAGACTCTCCCTGTCATAACCTATCGTCAGTACGATCTGATCGGTGACAACACCTTTCTCGACAAGATCCAGAGACAGTGCGTCTGCCATCTCCCAGGTAATAAGCCTTGTCGTCTCGTAACCGGTCGGTTCCTTGAGGACCTGCCCTGTGGATATGCTGTTATTGTCAGGACTGTAACCCTTGACATCCGCGATCGTCGCAGGCTCTATCCCCCATGCGTGATCGATCAGAAGTTCTGCATTCTTTCCAAGTATCTTGTACAGCTGTCCTATGCCTTTCCTGTTAAGAGAACATCTTGCGATATCGCCCATCGTATAAAGTCCGATCTTTGCGATCCTTGATGCGGTGCCGCCCCCCACTCTCCAGAAATCCGTGATCGGTGTGTGGTTCCAGAGTTCATCCTTATATTTCTGTTCATCAAGTTCGGCGATCCTTACACCGTCTTCATCAGCGGGAATATGCTTTGCGACGATATCCATCGCTACTTTGCAAAGATACATATTCGTGCCAATTCCTGCAGTGGCGGTAATGCCTGTGGTCCTGAGAACATCCTGTATCAGCATCCTGGCAAACCCGTGCGCAGTCGTGTTATATAACTTCAGATAATCGGTAGCATCGATAAAGACTTCATCGACCGAATACGCAAAGATATCTTCCGGAGCGACATACTTGAGATATATGCCGTAGATCTTTGCACTGATCTTCATGTAAAGCGACATCTGCGGAGGAGCGATAATAAAATCTACTGCAAGCGAAGGATCTTCATCAAGTTCCTGGCTGAAATAACTCTTCCCTTTTAAGTTCTTTCCCGGAGCATTCCATCTTCGTTCGTTATTGATATATTCGACACGCTGTTTAACTTCAAATAATCTTGCTCTTCCGGGTATTCCGTAACTCTTGAGCGAAGGAGAGACAGCAAGACATATCGTCTTGTCAGTCCTCGAAGGATCTGCGACAACAAGATTGACTTTAAGCGCGTCAAGCTTCCTTTCCACGCATTCGACACTCGCGTAGAAAGACTTCAGATCGATCGCGACATAGATCCTTTCCATTAACAAAACACTCCGGAAAAATGTTAATCAAAGTCTATCAGAAATGTACTTCGATTATTGGGACAATAACATGTTTACATATATTTAATTGACGATATTTTCAAAGATTTGTAGAATCGAAATATGTACACATAAAAATCTCAAAATGCTTAAAAAAATACGGAGGAAAAATCTATGGCAGATGAGAAAAAAACTGACATCGCCGCAAAGGTTGATGAAGTAAAAAAAGAGGTCAAGGCTGAAGTTAAGAAAGTAGCCAAGAAGGCTGCTGCAGCTAAGAAGGAAGTTGAAAAGAAAGTAGCTGCAAAGAAGGCTGCTCCCGCTAAGAAGGCTGCCGCTAAGCCCGCTGCAAAGAAGGCTGCTCCCGCTAAGAAAGCTGCCGCTAAGCCCGCTGCAAAGAAGGCTGCTCCCGCTAAGAAGGCTGCCGCTAAGCCCGCTGCAAAGAAGGCTGCTCCCGCTAAGAAGGCTGCCGCTAAGCCCGCTGCAAAGAAGGCTGCTCCCGCTAAGAAAGCTGCCGCTAAGAAGGCTCCCGTTAAGAAGCTCGGAAAGATCATTTTCGAGATCGACGGCAAGCAGATCGACATCAAGGCTATTGAGAAGAAGGCTGCCAAGCTTGGCGGTGATGTCTATGTCGTAGCTTCTGAGAAGAAGATCTTCGACAAAGACGGCAAGTCAGTAAACCTCTTCTGATAAGGTAATCTGAACTGATACGCAAAAGGGACTGTCTAATAAGGCAGTCCCTTATCTATTTAGGAAGATTCAAAACAACATCTTTGTTATCGACTCATAAATGCCAAGTGCTATAATCTTGTAAGCAAAAAATGAGAGGAACCGGAATATGAAGATCTTAAGGACAATCGCTTCACTGATAGTCATATCTTCAATCGCGCTCTTTCCCGGATGTTCCGCCAGGAACGGTAATGCTGAAGCAGTTTCCGGCGAAGCAACGTCCGCCGTAGCTGCGGAAGAATCAGGAAATGCCATCGGAAGATATCTTGAAGGCCGCGACACATTTGAATTAACGTCCGATGATCTGGATAACGGCGTCTGGCCTGATATCATCTCATACACCCACATCGGCGAGAACAGATCACCACAGCTTTCGTGGCAGCCGGTCGACGGCGCGAACGTGTATGTAATCTACATGGTTGATTCAAACACGAACGGTTTTCTTCACTGGAAATCCAATAATGTAACAGAGACGGTCCTCCCGCAGGGATGGGCATCTGCAGTCGATTATACGGGACCTCATATCGGTCACGGTTATACGCACACATTCGATATATATGTCATGGCGCTCAAGACACCTGAAGACAGGCTCAAGGGAGCAGTCAACGCCGTCAATAAAGAACTCGGTTCGTTCATAGAGGAGATCGATACTGACGCAGACGGAAACAAGGGAAACATATTGGCATACGGCAGGATATCGGGCACATTTACCGACGCAAGATTCAGAGGCGAACGGACGGTCGATGAGAACAAGCCGTATTACATGTAAATATCTGCTGTTTTTTAAGTAAGACTTATCGGAGATCCGGTGCTTTGGAAGACAATACCATCCTGAAAAATGACAAGGAAACCGTAAAATACAGAAGAAATCTCAACACTCTCGTAGTCTTCGGGACCGGTGTTGTCCTGTTCGGTTTCTGGGGCATCATAAAACTCATAGCGCAGGTTCTGCTCGGCTTTCAGATCGTTGATCCTGAGCTCCTGGACGGACTGGATCCTGCGGGAATAGTTTTTGTAATGTTCTTCGTCGCCGCTGTACTCGCTATAGATGTTATCCTGCGTCTCTATGCAGGTCTCCGCGCGCGCCGCGAGGGATATGGGAAAAAGACCGGAGCCGGACACCGTATAGTCCTGGTATTGCTTATCATCAGTTCAGTCATTACTGTTACGTTTGTTATCATCAGCATCATGACCGCTTCAGGCGATCTTGAGGAAAACATCACAGGCTTATTCATGGAGCTTTCATCACTCGTCATAACACTGGAAGTGTTCATGGCATCCGTGAGCGTCAGAAAATACCGAAAAAGAACGGGCACGGAGGTAAAGTAGTTTGCAGGCGGATTTCCATTATTACGCGACATACTGCGCGGCATACCTTGCAGGATACTCACATGATGAGGCGCTGGCTTTGTGCTACAGCGCGCAGATGACCGACTGCTGCACAAAGACTTTCCTGAAGTCGATATCGGCGACAGTACATGCCGCAACGAGCCAGTCACAGGCAGAGCTCGTTGATATGAGAGCAGACATCCCGGGGCTTCAGGACATCACCAGGATCTGGGCATCTTTCCATTTCCTTCCGAAGGATCTTTATGCGAAAACTCCGCGCGCCACAAAGAATTACAAAAACAAATACAGACTTATCTGCGGTCCTGACGGAGAGCTGGTCAAAGACACCGTGATGCTGGCCAAAGGAAAGAGCATCCAGGCGGCAGGGATCGCGATGCATGTTCTTGCAGATACATGGGCTCATTATAATTTCGCGGGAACGCCGTCGCTCGTCATAAACAACACCGACAATAACTTTTTCGAGATAATGCCGGACGGGTCAATGAGGGAGATCAGATTCAAGCATGCCCCCGGCGCTTCTGATGACATCGAAAACGATTCTTACAACAGCACTGTCTTTAACCTGAGCGAGAACAATATCCTGAACCTCGGGCACGGCCATGCGGGACACCTGCCGGACTACAGCTTCATAAGATATAAGTACATGCCTGCCTGGGACAATTACAGAGAGTGTCTTAAGGATAATCCCGCCGATTACCGGAAAGCTTTCTGCCAGATGATCAGCGCGATGAAGTATTTAAGGGATCCTGAAGGATCCTTCGAGACAGGCGTATACGATGAGGAGGCGATAGCTCCTTTTGAGGACAGGATAATGTCTATCCTTACTGCAAGAAGGACGGATGCCTCTGAAGGCTGGAAAACATTCGGAGAGGAATTATCAGGCATGACTATCCCGGACTTTGACGTGTCGGAATATGTCGGCGAATACAAAAACGCAAAGCCTGAGGAACGCGATGAAACATTCCTCGGAAGATTCATCATTGCGGCATTATCACAGAAGAGCATGGTCACAAACAAGATCTACAGATCGGGCAATCTCCTTGCGGGATTCTCGGTCGAATACAGCAGGCACGGTTTCGGCGGGATAAGAGACTATTTTAAGCTCGTCAAGGAAAGCAAGAGGATGCAGGCATGACAAAGACCAGACGCATTATGAACATAATCGGCGCGGTCTTCTCGATCCAGGGAGCTTTGCTTCTGATGCTCATACCGCAGATCGCTTTCAGGCTGATCGCGGCAGGTGTCGGAATCTGGCTCACATGTAAAGGCGGCGGTTATATCATCTACTACCTGACACATGCGAACCATATGGTCGGCGGCAAATGGATCCTTCTCACCGGACTCATCCTTTTTGACTGCGGAACTTTCTCGACAACGCTTTACGATCAGGCACAGGCTATACTGATAATATATGTCGTCGGATGTCACGTCATCGGCGCCGGCCTCAGATTCGTAAGGGCGTTCGGCAACAAAAAAGACGGCAATCCGGGCTGGAAGATCGATCTTGCCCAGGGCATCGGCAATGTTGCCCTCGTCGCGCTGTGCCTTGTCTTCATCAGGTATGTTGAGATGCCGGTATACATTTACTGCGCAGGCGCAATATATACTTCGATACTGTCCATTATCTCTTCATGTAAGAGAACAGCCATAGTTTACGTGCAGTAATAATTCTGTCAGGTCAAAAGTTTACTGTCTTTTGAATACCATTTTCATGGCATCTTCGCCTTCTCCCGCATAGTAGGAAAAGGTGTTGCCGTTCAGCACGGGTGAGGCAAAGGTTACGCGGCCGCCCGGAATATTGAAGTTATATGTGTCATTTCCTATATCCTCGAGTTCAAACTCCATAACGATCGGGTTTTTCGCATATTTCATCTCAAGAGTATAAGTGACAGTTCCGTCTTTTATCTCGTAAGTCTCACTCACTCCTGCTTCCTCAAGCTCTTTCCCGGAGATCTTTGTTCCGTCAGCTTCATATTCTTCAACAAGCACCCATGTGCCCTCTATGCCTTTATTCCCGCATCCTGTGAACATCATAATGCCGAGGGCCAGTGTGACTATTACCGCAATTGCTTTCCGTGCCTGCATATCTCTTTAATCCTCCGGTTCTCCCACATATCTGAAACAAAATTCTACAGTAAAATCATCTTTCATCGGTAACAAAATGCTTTATGTTCTTTTCAGGATGTAATAATTCACTTCTGAAGAAGTTAGGATAGATCGTCCGCGGGTCTTCGGGAGTAACCCATACAAGATGTTCTTTGCTGTTGTCTTCCGTAAAATCGCTTGATACCGGCTCAAAATCATCCGGCGTCTTCATATAGAAGAAATACGAGACCTCATAGACCAGCTTGCCCATGTTCGACGGGGCATCGCCATAGAAATAATTCTCGTGGATGAACCCCAATCTGTCAGTCTCCATACGGATACCTGTCTCTTCATAAACTTCACGGATCACAGCTTCCTTAGCAGTCTCACCGAACCTGATCCTTCCCCCGACGGAATAAAGATAATCGGCACGCTCATTGCCGACCATGAGGAACTTACCGTCTTTCATAATGATGGCGCCTACCCTTATGTTTATGAACCCGTCTTCAATGGGAACTGTCATGTCCTTATTCATATCTCCGGTATTATCTCCCGCATGTGAAATTACGGACAGTATCATTGATGCTGTCCGTATCATAATTGTACCACCTTGAGGGGTTTCTCTTTTACCGGTTCTCGAAAACAGCCACGTCACAGGCCATCCGGCCTTCACACACCTGATACTTCACATTTTCGATCCCCATATCTCTGAAGAAATCCTTGTAGGTATTCTCGTCGAAATATCTTTTGAAGCCGGCACCTGCTTTATTAAACAACTCAGCTGCCTTGCTCTTTTTGAAATGAATATATGTAGGTATCACTATCGTGCCGCCGGGCTTAACGACTCTTCTTAATTCATCAATGGCTTTTTGCGGATCGTCGAGAAGATGGACGACATTCGCCGCTACGGCCTTGTCGAACTGGCCGTCCCCGTAATTAAGATTAGTAATGTCACCGTTCTCGACTTTGATATTATCCAGCTTCCTGCACTTCTTCCTTGTTTTCTTAAGCATCCCGTCCGAAAAGTCAGTTGCCGTAAGAGATCTGACGCGCGGAGCGATCTTCACGCTGAACATTCCCGTACCGCAGGCGCACTCGAGCACCCTGTCATCCTTATCCATCAAAGAAGCCACATAATCAGTGGTCCTCGCATTTGCTTTTCCGTTATAAACTGTCTCGACCAGGTCATAAACACCTGCTATCCTGCTCCAGAACATAAGGTCCTCCTTAACATATGAGTAGTCGTTCATATGAATATCTGTTCATATGTTATCAGAAAATATACTGTTGTCAACGTGTTATTACCTGCTGTCAGACAGATTTTTTATCATTCGCGAAAACATTTTCCGTGTTAAGCAACATTGCTGTCCGGAATTGTTGTTTAAGCATCAGAATGGCCTGATATTACTGATTGTTGGACCTTTTCCTCCATGACATACTGAAGCCATCAAACAAAAACAAGATCGCCAATTCAAGGAGGGCAAGAAAATGAAAAGAACAATCGTAACAGCAGTTATCACAGCAATCGTAACAGCAGCAATCACAGCAGCATGCTTCGCAGGATGCGCAAAGAAGTCAACAAAGCAGACAGCTTCCGTTTACCTCGATCAGGAAGGCAACACAGTCACAGCAACAGTAGATCTCTCAGACGGTTATTCCTGTGACTTCTCAAGAGGAGCGGTTTACCTTTACGACCAGGAGAACAAGGAAGGCGTTGATTCCGTAGCAATCGGCATCACACTCGGCCAGGATACATATGAGGATTACCTCGCAGCAGCCAAGGCAGATGCAAACAGCAAGGAGATCAATGGCGGCATTATGTACCAGGAAGACGGCGAGATGAACTTCATAAAGCCTGTAGGCGATTCCGCATACTTCGGTATCTTCTCACAGAACGCAACACCCTCTCAGATGGAAAAGCTCGTTGAGCGCTTCGAAGTTGCACCTGAGTTTTGATAAATAACCACCTTAACCTTATATAGATCCATTTCCGCAAAAACGGGGTATCTCAAAAAAGAGATGCCCCGTTTAGTATTTTTTGATGATTCATTCAGGAATGTTTATTCCGGTGCGAACTCCAATATCTCGTCATCATCACCCGGATCATTATCATCCTGCGGAACACATTCTCTGATGACATCCAAAAGCGCAGTGTACTTGTCTATGAATGCATCGTGCTCTTTACGGATAAGATCAATATCATTGCTGCCAGATGCTTTTTCGAGCTTTAAAGCGAGATGTGACACATCCATCGCTCCGATCGTGGCGGATGTGCTCTTTACTGAATGGATGAGAATGCCGTAGTTCTCAAGGTCCCCGTTTGCAAGAGCGCTGTTCAGACCGTTGATCTTCTCATCAGAACTGCTGAGGTATTCGGTAAGGATGGTCAAGTACAGACTCTCCTCGGTGCAGTTTCTAATGCCGGCCGATGTGTCGACTCCTGCTTTCCGAAGCTTCTCATAGATCTGACCGGCGGATGTGTCTGACCGATCCGGATGAGCGTCTTCCTTAAGTTCGACAGTTTCTATCTTCTCAGCCGGAATGTATTTCTTCAGCATGGTCTCCAGATAGACACTGTCAATAGGCTTGGTCAGATAATCGTTGAAGCCCTTTGACAGATACCTGTTCCTGGCACCGATGACCGCATCGGCGGTAAGACAGATGACAGGTGTCTTAATGTTCGGTCCGTCAGTGTGCCTCTTTATCTCCTGAAGAGTCTGAACGCCGTCCATCTCCGGCATTCTCTGGTCCATCAGGATAACATCATATTTATTGGCAAGTGCCAGCTTAACGGCTTCCCTGCCGCCTCCGGCCGTGTCTAACTGTATGCCGGTATCTTTGAGGAATTCCGTGACAACGATCAGGTTCATCCTGGTGTCATCTACTATGAGCACTCTTGCAGTGGGAGCCCTGAAGCTCTCGTGATAGGTCTTTTTACCGTCCAGGGCATTCTCGAACTTCTCTTTGATGTCGCCTACCGGCTCGTCGGAAAGCACGGTCTGAGGGAGCGATATCGTGAATGTTGATCCCTTGCCGTATTCACTCCTGACCGTAATGGAGCCGCCCATCATCTCGAGGAGCATCTTAGTAATGGCAAGACCCAGACCGGTTCCTTCTTTGGTGCTGTTCTTCTCGAGATCGACACGCTCGAACTTGCCGAAGAGTTTACCTATGTTTTCCTCGCTTATTCCGATGCCGGTATCAGTAACCGATATGACCAGCTCGACCACACGTTTACCTTCTTCCGCTTCCTCGACATTTCCGGCAACTGTCAGGGACACGCTTCCCTCATCAGTGTATTTGACCGCATTGTTGAGGATATTTGTGATGACCTGACGGACGCGGACCACATCACCATAGAGATTGTCAGGCAGGGTCCTGTCTATATCAATGACAAATTTAAGGTTCTTCTGTCTTGCCTTGAAATAGATCATGTTACTGACATCATTCAGGACAAGACTCAGCTGGTACTCAGTGGGGACTATGTCCATCCTGCCTTCCTCGATCTTCGTGAAATCGAGGATGTCGTTGATAATTGCAAGAAGATTGCTTCCGGCGCTGTCAACGTTGCCGGAATAATTCCTGATCCTTCTGAAAGATTCACGGAAAGCCTCGGGATCGTTATCCCTGATCTTCTCAGCCTTGTCGGTCTCCCTCAAGATCATCTCGTTCATGCCGAGGACCGCATTGATCGGCGTCCTTATCTCATGGCTCGTGTTGGCAAGGAAGTCGGTCTTGGCCTCACTTGCCTGTCTCGCCGCTTCGAGTGCATCCTCCTGTTTGATCTTCGCCTTGACGACCTCATACTGTGCGACCGCGCACATAATGACGCTGGCAAGGTACATCATAGGCAGACGCGCATAGTACACCTCAGGGAACTGGAAACCCATATCCCTGAGCGGTGTGTTCATGTATACGACCATTATCACGAAAAAGACTGCGCAGAAATATGCTCCGTATACGAGGTTGAAGAAAAAGAACACGACAGGCACGGCCACGAAAAACAGGAAAATGCTCGAGCCCTCCGTTCCGCCTGTATAAAGGAAGAATACGAATGTGATCCAGTAAACGAAACACTGTATCTGGATGGCAAGGTGCATCAGCCAGTCACGTTTCTTTTTGCCGAACTTGCAGATTGAGAAATTGATTACAGCAATGGCCGTCATCACCGCGCAGAAAAGCGCATAGCGCGCCACGATGATCTTGCCGTGGATATAGTTATCGACGCTCAGGTAGATGCAGAAGGGAACGACGATCGAATATATGATGATCGACAGCGTAAGATTGACGTTCATATAACGCTTGTCCAAACGCAGGATCTTTTTTGAATCTTTACCCGTCATCGTCAGAGCTCCAAAAAAATCAGCTGATGGTGCAAAGCTTGCCCCGCATGACATAACCGATCTTCTCATAGCACGCATTGGAAGCAGCATAATCCGCATCGGTATAGAGCATTGGGATAAAGCCTTCATTTTTGGCTATCATCGTCACCTCATAAACAAGGTGTTCTGCATAATGCTTTCTTCTGTATTCTTCTCTCGTATAGACCAGCCCGATCGAAGCCATGTCGTGCACGGGATGCCAGCTGCAGCTCGCCACAAACTCTCCTTTTGAATTCCTCCAAAGATACAGCGAACCGTTCTTCACGCCGTCTTCGGCATTGATCCGGTACTGTTCCCTGCTCTCCTTGTCTATTCCGACAGCGTTGTGGAACATATCGAAAAAATCCACCAGCACATCGATATCGTCAGACGTGCATTTATGCAGTTCACCGTCAACATTCCCTGACGGCTTAACCGGCGATAAGCAGTCATAAGCAAACATGTTGGTCGCGACAGAAAGCGGAAGACCGTCTCTTTCCGCTCTTTTGATGAAGTATTCCGCCAGTTCATACTTCAGGTTATAGCGGTGGTCACCGTCCATAAGGCCTACATTTTTAACGGTCTCATAAGCACGCTCCATCTCATCTTCCGGAGCATTGTCAGGTGTCCATACCCATACGGGAAAAGGCTGGCCCGTAAAGCAGACAATAAGCTTCTCGTGATCGGATAAGAGAAGCTGATAATCTCCTCCGATCAGTCTTGAAAGCACCGAGAAAGTATATTTATCTTTGCTCAGCAACTGATAATCTCTTTCATCAACAAAACTGTCCAAAGCATTCACCTCTGTAAAAATATTAGATCACTTGCGCAGGAACGAGTATCGCTTCATATGAATATACGACCATCCGGGAAAACTTTCCGCTGACCTCCACGACCTCGGCAGTAAGCAGACCATGTTCATCGTATTCATATGTGTGAAAGGATCTGAAGCTGCTCTCTGTACCGTCATCTTTTACAGACCAGTATTCCGTCTCTACAGAAAGCCTGTTGCCTTTATCATCATAAACATAGGTGTAGGTGTCTTTCGATCTGGGCTTTCCGTTCTTCCACTCTTCGTGGCTGGTCCTGTCACCATTCGCGTTGCGCGCATCGCGCTGGATCAGATTGCCGTCCTTGTCGGTCTCCGTGATCAGGTTGCCTTCGGCATCACAGTATGAGCAGTAGCCCCATTTGTCCGTTACGGTTATTCCGGTAAGAACACCATTCTCATACTCATAACTGCGTGTCCTCTCGCCGTATTCCTCCGAGATCAGGAGCCCGTCCTCATCATAGAAGCATTTCCTGACCGTTACATCAGCCGAAGAGTCAGGTTCATTTACAACTGCTATGTATTCATAATAAGGCGCCGCATCATCGTTGTAGTCATATGTGGCGTCCCCGGCACGTACCAGATGCCCGTTCTCATATTCGTATACGTTATCATCCCTGGATGTTTCCTCATGGCTATCATCATCGTACCAAATCCTTGTGTATGAGGTAATCTGACCCTTGTCGTTGTATTTAAAGTCAACTTTATAATCCTTGATATGATAACCGGTGATCTTGCCCGTGGTCCGGTGTTCTTTTCCGGCGAGAGTTCCGTCATCGTTATAGGTATAGGACATGCGGATCGAATAATTTTTCTTTATGTCGGTCTCGGCTATCCGCCGGCCTTCGTTGTCATAATCATATCTGTGGTCAATTACCATGCCTGAAGAATCCTTGGACAGTTCCCACGTCAGAACATATCTTACTTCCATGCTTTCCGGGACCTGACCGTCCCAGTCCTTTACGGTGATCTCTTTTCTGAGTTCCTCTGACACCTGGTCATAAGTATAATTTTTCGATACAGGAAGCAGAAAGCATCCCGAAAGAGACGCCAGACAGGAGGCGGCACAAAGAATGCTGATCACCTTTTTGATCTTGAAATGCATTTCCAACCTCCCCTCACGGTAAATGCACAAGCGGGAAACCCAATAGTTCTAAAGATTGTCCTGAATGACAAAAATATTATACCATGTCAGATTTTCCAGACCATCATTCCCACTTCTTCATTGCTTCCACGGAAACGTCCACCAGATGTTCGCTTGCCTCGCCTCCGAAGATATGGTCTGCGCCTTCGATAACAATGTACTGGCAG
The DNA here is from genome assembly GCA_902776845.1 of Oscillospiraceae bacterium. Lineage (GTDB taxonomy): Bacteria > Bacillota > Clostridia > Saccharofermentanales > Saccharofermentanaceae > Saccharofermentans. The sequence goes on along the minus strand of CACYRM010000035.1, from coordinate 1,379 downwards.
TGGGGAATGGCTTTTCGCGCATCATCAAAAAAATGAGGATCCTCACCGAAGCTTCCTTCGGTTCCGGTGATGATGAGAACGGGGATCGTGAGCTCTTTAAGCAATGAATAAATGTCCGTCGTAATGGTCTGCCCATGCTCAAATTCCATCAGGTCAGTCGCATAAAAGCTCGGATCGGCAAGAATAAGGCCTTTGATATCATCCTGCCTCATCGCTCCGGCATAGGACGCGACCAGACCTCCCATGCTGTGACCGTAAAGATAGATATTCGATGCGTCGACATCCGGAAGGTATTTCGCCGAATCTATAACGGCGAAAAGATCCTTTACCTCTTCATAGATATAATCCCCGATGTATTCCGGGTCTTCATAAGGATCGGGGGCATCGCTGTTCTGGAATTCAAATTCGATAACGGCATAGCCGTATTCGCTGTAATAACGGGCTTTATCGGAATATCTTCCGAGAGGGGCATAAAGGCCGTTGGAAAAAATGATCGTCTTATAAGGTCCCTGCCCGAACTCCCTGCTGTCCGGATATGTTATCTTGCCGCAAATCAGCTGTCCGTCCCTGGTGAAATAGACTTCCTTTGTCTTGCCTTCCGCCTTTTCGAGCTCGGGATCGGATATATCATATGTGATCGGCGGGAATTCCGGACCGGTCTCCTCTTCAACGGTAGTCTCAACAATTACAGTAGTCTCTATAACGTTTTTGGCCGCAGTGTCCTTGTCGGGTTCAGGCTTCGCGGAGCACGAGACCATGATTGCAGCCGCAACAGCCAATGAGATCAGGCTCTCAGCCTTAATGATATGATTTTTCTTCACACTGCGATTCGGATCCATGTCTGAATTATAGCATGACTGTTATATATCATTTTACAGAGCCGGAAAAAGGCCGCCTCCGAAAATTCACAGTAAAGTCCAAGCAGGCTATGACACCGGCTGTGATTTTCGCGTGATTTGACGATATATTCCATCCAAAGTCACAGCAAGCAGGGATTTTACTGTGACTTTTTAAAAGTTATATAAATAAGGGGCCGTCTCATACTGAGCCCCGGTTATAGATCAATGATATTTATCCGCAGTTATTACTTGATCCCCTCTCTCCATGTGGCAGGCTTGAATTCGCCGAGCAGAGGCAGGAGACGCTTGTCAACGTCGATCTTGAATACGGCGTTAAAGTTGTTTGTTGCGATCATCTGGCCTGCAAAGCCTACTATTACTACGAGTTCCTGATCGTTGAAGAACTTTCTGAGTTTGTCGAAAAGCTCATCGGAAACTGCTGTCGGATTCTTTACATATTGCTCTGCGAGTTCGGCAAGAACTGTCTCCTTCTCATCGTATACGAGGTTTGCGGGGTCTAAGCCCAGACCCTTAACGTCG
>CACYRM010000034.1 GCA_902776845.1 Oscillospiraceae bacterium | reverse complement strand
AATTGATAATTTAGAGTATAACATAACCTTTTTCGCGTCAGACAAAATTGTTGAGGCAAAGAAAGATCATTCGGAAAACAGATAACACCTGCAGAATGCAACCTGCTGATGTCACGCGGAATAAGGGATGATCTTTTCGAATTCTTCTTTCTGACTCTCTTTCAAAATTCTGATATCTATATCGTTCTGTAGATCAAGAAAATACTTATCTGTTAAGCCGAAATACTTGGCCAGTCTCAAAGAAGTATCCGCAGTTATCTTTCTTTTACCATGAAGAATCTCCAAAACCCTTGATGTAGGAACACCAATATCCTTAGCTAATTTGTACGCCGTAATATCAAGTGGTTCCATAAACTCTTCTTTAAGAATATCCCCGATTGACGGTAACGGTATTTTATCAGTCATATCTATTCCTCCTAATGATAGTCAACAATCTCAACGTCAAAACAGTTATTTTGATTAAATCTAAAACAGATTCTATATTGATCATTGATTCTTATACTATATTGGCCCTTTCTGCTTCCCTTAAGCTGTTCCAGATGATTTGCCGGAGGAATACGAAGATCATCAATACATTTCGCATTATTGATCATAATCAATTTTCTTAAAGCAACGCCTTGAATAGAATGAGGCAATTTCTTCGAGAACTCTTGATTATATATTTTCTCCGTTTCTTTATCGGCAAAACTCTTAATCATACGCAAATTATATCTGCCGCGCGTATATATGTAAAGCAGATACAAAAAAATAACCTCCGCAAATAAATGCGAAGGTTATTTACGAGTATTGGTCGGAGTGACGGGACTTGAACCCACGACCTCTTGCTCCCTAAGCAAGCACTCTAGCCACCTGAGCTACACCCCGATGATCACGCCTTGTTAAGGAAAAATATTGGTCGGAGTGGCGGGACTTGAACCCACGGCCTCCTGCTCCCGAAGCAGGCACTCTACCACCTGAGCCACACCCCGGTGCAGTTTCCTCTAACAAGCCTATAAATCTTATAACAACTTATAAGATTATGCAAGTTCTAAATATAAAAGAAAATACAATAATCTTTGATGTCATAAAACCTCGAAAAATGAAGCTTTATGACAGAAAAACTCGCATTTCTGTCATAAACACATCAAAAAACGGCATTTTATTACATCAAACGCCGAATGAAAAAATTTCAAACGGGGGCAGGATCATTAAAAGTCTGCACGGCAAATAAAAAAGTCGCAAAAAGAGGTTGCCCCGAAGGACAACCTCTTATAAAGATCAATTAATTAAAAGATCAAGCTTCGTCTGTTGACTCAGCAGCTTCCTCTGCGGGAGCTTCTTCAGCAGCCTCTTCGATCTCGGGATCGATAGGAGCAACTTCCTTGATGGAGATGGAAATTCTTCTCTCATCGGGTTCGATCTTAATGACCTTAGCCTGAACAACCTGACCAACGGAAAGAACATCCTCAGGCTTCTCAAGTCTTCTGGAAGAGATCTGAGATACGTGGCAGAGAGCATCGAGATCGGGCTCAAGCTGAACGAAAGCACCGAACTTTGTAAGACGAACGACTGTACCCTGGACGATGCAGCCTACAGGCATTCTCTCTTCGATATTATAATAAGGATCATCCTCAAGCTTCTTGTAGCCCAAAGAGATCTTCTTTGTCTCTTTGTCGAAAGACTTAACGTAAACGTCAACTTCCTCACCTACCTTAAGAACATCAGCAGGCTTTGCGTTGCGGCTCCATGAGAGCTCGGAAACGTGAACGAGTCCGTCAACACCGCCGATATCGATGAAAGCACCGAAATCAACAAGGCTTCTGACAACACCGGTATAGTGCTTGCCTTCCTCAATGTTGTCCCAGATCTCAGCGGACTTCTTGCGGCGCTCTTCGGATGCGATGATCCTGTGGCTGCCGGAGATCCTGAGACGGCCCTTCTCTGTATCGAACTTTGTGATAACGATCTCGAGAACCTGACCGACAAAAGACTCGAGGTCCTTAACTTCGCCTGTCTTGATCTGTGTTCTGTGGATATAAACATCTACGCCCTTGTAAGTACCGATAACACCGTCCTTAACAGTACGAGTGATCTTTACTTCGATTGGAGTCTTGTTCTTATAAGCTTCCTCGATCTCGGCTCTGCCCTTCTCGGACTCTACGTCATTCTTTGAAAGGATGATCTCCTTGCCCTGATCGGAATTCTTGATGCTTCTGACTTTAACGGTAACTTCTGTGTGCTCGGCAATTGCCTTGTCAAGATCGAAGTCAGGATCCGAATCAAACTCCTTACGTGAGATTTTTCCTTCGGACTTGTCGTTTACGTCTACATAAACATAGTCGTCATCTGCAGATGTGATCGTGCCCTTAACTACAGCACCTCTTCTAACCTGCGAAATTGAATCGACAGCATTAGCAAACTCTGTGTCAATGCCCTGATTTGTGATCTTCTCTTCTTCGTTCATTTGTTGAACAACCTCCAAAATAATAGCTTCCGGTGTAGATGCACCCGCTGTGATCCCGACTTTATCCGCAGGAAGAATCTTCCCTTCCGAGATGAGCCTTCCAACTTCAGTGCCGGAGTTCACAAGGAATGTTCTTGCACAACGACCTTTGCAGATGTCCAAAAGCTTAGTGGTGTTCGAACTGTGAGCCGAACCGATGACGATCATCGAATCTGATAACTCAGAGAGCGAAGCGGCTTCCTTTTGCCTACTTTCAGTCGTAATACATATTGTATCAAAAACATTGTATTTTTCAATTTTATTTTTAACTGTTTGACAGATTTTTTTGAACATTTCGCTCGAAAATGTCGTTTGCGAGATCAAAATCGAGCTTTCCAGGGGAAAATCAAGCGTTTCGAGATCCTCAGGAGTCTTAATTACAGCGCATTTAACACCCGTGCCTTCAGTCTCTCCGAGTATACCGGTGACCTCCGGATGCCCCGAAGTACCAGTAATGATGATATTCATTCCCTTTTCAGCGTTTTCCCTGACGATCTTATGGATCTTGGAAACAAACGGACATGTCATATCCCGGATATCGCAGTTCTTTGACTTAAGTATCTCAATCTCTTTAGGAGTTACGCCGTGTGCTCTGACGATTACAACAGAATTCTCCGGGCAGTCCTCAGCCTTTTCGCAGATCTCAAAACCGCCTTCAACAAGCTTATCCACAACAAATCTGTTGTGAACTATCTCGCCGAGCATAACAAGCTTCCGGTCATCCGAACGCGAAGCGACCGCCTTCTCTGCGGCAGTTACTGCGTTTTTTACGCCAAAACAGAATCCTGATGACCGGGCAACAGTTATCTTCATTTATCTTCTTCGTCCAGAAAGCTCAAAAGATAAGCTCTTGTGCCGTCAATGTCATACTTGCCTGTATCGATGACAACAGCTTCCGGAACCTGGACCAAAGGAGACGTTGCCCTCTTTGAATCCTGTTCATCCCTGTAAAGGATATCTCTTAATACCTCTTCCTTTGTCTGGGAATGATCGCCAGCTGCTTCAAGCTCGGCAAGTCTTCTCTCGGCTCTTACTTCAGGAGAGCAGACAACAAAGAATTTATACTTTGCGTCAGGAAGAACAACTGATGCGATATCTCTTCCGTCGAGGACAAACGTCTGGTTCTTCGCGATCTCTCTTTGAAGCGCGACCATTGCGGTCCTTACGACAGGATGAGCCGATACGTCAGATGCCGCGATCGAAGTTTTGGGAGTTCTGAGTTCGCCTGTAACATCCTCGCCGTCAAGGATCATGTGCTGGACGCCGTCTATGAATTCGACTTCGATCTTTATCTCATCCATCATCTTCTTTACGGCTTCAGGGTCTTTTGGGTCGATCCCCTTCTTAATCGAAGCGACTGCGCATGTTCTGTACATTGCGCCCGTATCAAGGTACATGATTCCAAGTTCTTTGGCGATGCCTTTCGCAAGTGTGCTCTTGCCTGATCCTGAAGGTCCGTCGATAGCGATCTGAAAGATTCCCATAATATTTCTCCTTTATAATATATCTCCGTCTTCCGTATTCCTGTCTCTTCCCGTCTCATAGACACGGTACTGGGACCATAACGATTCCAATGATTCCAAAGAGGATTGAATATGCTCTTTCCTGTGCATTCCGAGTGACACGAGCAGCGCGTTGATAAGCGAGAGCGGCGCCGTAAGCGAATCGACAAATGATGCCATTGATGATCTCGCGAAAAGCTTTATATCCGCATATTCCGTCATCGCAGTATCATCTTTGTCGGTGATAGCGATGATCGTTGCGCCTTTGCGCTTGGCATAACCCATCGAGTTGATGGTCCTGGCAGAATATCTCGGGAAAGAGATTCCGATCATGACATCGTCTTTGCCGATCGGCATGATCTGTTCGAAAAGCTCATTCGTGCAGGTGCTTCGTACAAGTACGACATCATCGAAAAGAAGCGTCATATAGAAGTGCATGAATTCCGACAGCGGCGCGGAAGCCCTGATGCCCATGATGTATATTTTCCGCGCTCCGAGAATGGAATTTACGGCTTTGTCAAATCCCTTCTCGTCAATCGAATTAAGCGTGTCCCTGAGGTTGGATATATCCTGTGCGACAACAGATCTTAATGCTTCGCTGTCACTTTCGAACTTCTCGGTAAGGCCAAGGCGCTGTACAGAGGTAAGTTTTGATTTAAGATCCTCCTGCAGTGCCTTCTGGAATTCGGGATATCCCTCAAATCCGAGCTCGGTCGTAAACCTGACTACCGTTGATTCAGAGACACCTACTTCCTCTCCGAGCTTTGCAGCCGTCATATATGCGGCTTTATCATAAGACTCCAATATAAAACTGGCTATGGCCTTATGGCCTTTGCTCATATTTGAGACAGCACTCTCAATAAGTTCAAGCGTCCCCGTCATCTGAATCTCCCTCTTCCTCATCTTCCTTCTTGGGATTCATGAGGCTCTCGATAGATATCTGTTTATCTTCCCCGCCGGCAGCTTCCTTAAGGGAATCCTCCATATCTCTTATCGTCTGATAGCTCATGAGTTCAAGCGGCGGCAGATCTCTTACGGATTCGATGCCGAACTCGGTAAGGAATTTCCTTGACGTTTTAAAGAGTGACGGTCTTCCCGGAGCATCGAGATTGCCCGCTTCCTCGATCCAGCCCCTGTCCAGGAGCCTCGAGATTATTGAGTCTGATGAAACGCCCCTGACGAGCTCGACCTGGGCTCTCGTACAGGGCTGATTATATGCGATAACTGCAAGAGTCTCATAAGATGCCTGCGATAACGGCGGTGTCTGCCTGGGGCCGAACATCCTGTCTAAGATCTTCTTCTGCGAAGGTCTTGTCATGATCGCATACGCTTCTTCGGTCTTTCTTATCTCTAGACCGCTCCACGGATTGGACGCATACCTGTCAACAAGTGACTTCATGGCCTCATTTACCGCATTTTTGGAGCAGTTGAGTATATCAGCGAGTTTATCAATAGTGACAGGGTCTCCTGATATGAATAATATCGATTCTATCGCGGCAGGCAGTTCCTGAGCGGTTACCTTAAAATCATCTTCCATAAAGATCAGCCCTTCTTCTCTTCTATCACTATCTCACCGAAGTTCTTGTCCTGTTCGACAGTTACCTTATTATCTCTTACGAGTTCCAGTACAGCGAGGAAACTTACGACTTTATCCATCTTCCCTGCCTTCTTTCCGAAAAGGCTGCTCAAAAGCACCTTGCCCTTTCCGGTAATACTGCGCCAGATGGACTTGATCCTCTCTTTTACGGAACGCTTATCCCTTTGCAGGATATGAGTGATCTTAGTCGTAATGTCTGTGAAACGCATTTCATTGCGTTCATTTATCAATGCGACGGCATCGTTGAATTCCTCAATTGAGAATGCCTGTTCGGCAGGCTTTAAAGAAATGCCGAGCTGTTTAGCAGTGGAAGCATAACGGAATCTCGCGCCGTCAAACTTTTCACGTCTTTCCTTAAGATCAGATGCGAAAACACGGCAACGCTTATATCTCATGAGTGAGATAACGAGTTCCTCCCTCGGGTCAGCGGCAGCATCGCCGGAACCCAGCGCGGCCTGCATGCCGGGAAGCATCATCCTTGATTTGATCGAGACAAGAGTCGCGCCCATTACCAGGAAATCCGAAGCAAGCTCCATATCAAACTCTTTCATTGATTCGATGTAATCCATATACTGGGCCGTGATCTTGCTGATGGGGATATCGTAGATATCAACATCATTCTTTTCGATAAGATGCAGAAGAAGGTCCAAAGGACCTTCAAATTGTCTTAACTTTATCTCCGGCTTTACTGCTTGATCGAGCATAGATCACAATCCTATCAGCTGAAACAGCATGTAAAACGGAACAGACAGTATATCGATCAGCTTTTCGAAAGGCCACTTAATATAATCAAGCAATAAACTCAGGATCGGAATGGATCCGAAAGAGCTTGCGAGGAAAAGGACCATAAGGATCATCGGCGCAACTCTCTGGAACTTCCTGTAACCGTCTGAGGCCTTGAACTTATAAGGCAACAGTTCCTCCAGGACATGGAAACCGTCAAGCGGAGGTATCGGAAGAAGGTTAAATGCCAGAAGGCTCATCGAGAACAGATATGTATAATAGAAAGCCTCGTAAAGAGCCATGAAAACATTAGTCATACCGGGGAATCTGACGCACAGACCTCCAAACAGGAGCGAAAGTATCGAAGCAATATAAGCTATAAACAGATTGCCCGTTACACCTGCCAGATGGACCATAATGTTCATTCCGCGGCGGCTCTTGAACCTGTGAAGATTTGTGGGGTTATACATAACGGGTTTACCCCAGCCGAATCCTGCTACAAGCAGGAGCACGGTTCCCATAGGATCAAGGTGCGCAAGCGGGTTAAGGGTGAGCCTTCCCATATTCCTGGGAGTCGGGTCACCCAGCCACACTGCGACAGCAGCGTGCATGAACTCATGGAACGCAAACGAGATCGTCAGAGCAAAAAGTATGATAATGAGATAATAGATTATCTCCTGCGCACTTAAGCCTTGTCTGAACAGACTTATTATCATAGATTACCTCAAGCTTTTACGACCGAGAATGTGATCTTCTCGCCGTTTACATTCCATTCCTTGGAATTGTCGCCTGTACCGTTGGAAATCTCTACTGCCAATACCTCGGAAGCGAGATAATCCTTCTTCTTCTCGATGACTTCGGCAAGCTTGTCATTGCCGTCGTACTTAAGAACGATACGGTCAGTAACAGTAAGACCTTCGGTCTCCTTACGGTGCGTCTGGATCTTTGAGATCATCTCTCTTACAAGACCGTCTTCGATAAGTTCCTCAGTAAGAACTGTTGAGATCGAGACAGTAAGATTGCCGGAAGACTGTGTTGAGAATCCTTCGGGCTGAGTTGTCTCTATGAGGAAATCTTCCTCTGTCATCTCATATTCCTCACCGTTGACGGTAATCTTAACGGAACCTGCCTTAAGAGCGGCATATGTCTCTTTGCCGGGGAGATTTGCGATAACTTCCTTTGCGTCATTGAGGTTCTTGCCGAACTTTCTTCCGCATGTACGGAGCTGGGGCTTGAAGCTGTAATCGACAAGAGTTGAAGCATCAGCGAGGACTTCCATCTTACGGATGTTGAGCTCGTCAAGAACGATCGGCTTATACTCGTCATCAAGTCCGAGCTCGGATACTACATAGATCTCGGAAAGAGGCTGACGGTTCTTGATGGAAGCGGATTCACGGCAGCTGTGACCGAGTGTAACGATCTGCTGTACAAGCTCCATCTCCTCTTCAAGCTTTGCGTCGATGAGGCTCTCATCGGCAACAGGATACTTGGCAAGATGTACTGATTCAGGCGCGTTCTTATCAACGGAACGGACGATGTTCTGATAGATCTCCTCTGTCATGAAAGGAACGAAAGGAGCGCAGAGTCTTGTAAGGTTGTCGAGAACAGTGAAAAGGTCTCTTCAGCACCCCAGTATCTGTCACGGCAGCGTCTTACGTACCAGTTGGAGAGTTCCTCCGTGAAGTCCTGGATAAGTCTTGCGGACTGTGAGATATCGTAAGCATCCATCTTCTCGTTAACGACCTTAACGAGCGTGTTGAGACGTGAAAGAACCCATCTGTCCATTGCGCCCAGAGATGCCTTGTCGAGAGTATGCTTTGTGGGATCGAAATTATCGATATCGGCATACATTACATAGAAAGCATATGTGTTCCAGAATGTTCCGATGAACTTCTTGATGCCTTCATTTACGGCCTCTTTGGAGAATCTTGAAGGAAGCCAGGGCTGGTTTGCAGTATAGAAATACCATCTTGCGGCATCTGCGCCCTGTGAATCAAGAACATCCCACGGGTCAACAACGTTGCCCAGGTGCTTACTCATCTTGATGCCGTCCTTATCCTGGACGATACCCATGACAATGCAGTTCTCGAAAGGCGATCTGCCGAAAAGAACTGTGGATATGGCGATAAGCGAATAGAACCATCCTCTTGTCTGGTCGATACCTTCAGAGATGAAGTTGCAGGGATAATGTATCTCAAAGAACTCCTTATTCTCGAAAGGATAGTGATACTGTGCGAAAGGCATTGAACCTGAGTCGAACCAGCAGTCGATAACCTCAGTAACTCTCTTCATCTGGCCGCCGCACTTGGGGCACTTGATATGTACGTTATCAACATAAGGCTTATGGAGCTCAATATCGTCCGGACAATCGTCACTCATGGACTTGAGTTCCTCGATGGAACCGATGCAGTGTCTTTCACCGCATTCGCACTCCCATACCGGAAGAGGTGTACCCCAGTAACGCTCACGGGAGATACCCCAGTCGATTACGTTTCTTAAGAAGTCACCCATACGGCCGTCCCTGATCGTCTCAGGCATCCAGTTGACCATGTTGTTGGACTTGAGGAGCTCATCTCTCTTCTTGCTCATTGCGATGAACCATGTTGATCTAGCAAAATAGATCAGAGGTGTGTCACATCTCCAGCAGAAAGGATACTCGTGCTCGAACTTGGGAGCCGAGAAAAGAAGTCCTCTTGAATCAAGATCCTTCAATACCTCGGGATCTGCGTCCTTTACGAACATTCCTGCAAAAGGAGTCTCCTCAGTGAGGTTACCCCTTGTATCAACGAACTGTACCATAGGAAGATCATTGTCTCTTCCTACCCTTGCGTCGTCTTCACCGAAAGCGGGAGCGATGTGAACGATACCCGTACCGTCTTCCATCGTTACGTACTCATCGCAGACTGTGTAATGAGCCTTTTTCTTCTGGTTGGCGGCTTCCTTCGCCGTACCCTCGTAAAGAGCGACATAGGATTTACCCTTAAGATCGGAACCCTTGTAGGATTCAAGGATCTCGTATGCCTTCTCGCCGTCTTTTGCCAGACCGCCAAGTACGGAATCAAGCAGAGCGGTTGCCATGTAATATGTGTAACCGTCGCAGGCCTTTACCTTTGAATACTCGTCGTTGGGGTTAAGGCACAGAGCAACGTTTGAAGGAAGTGTCCAGGGTGTTGTTGTCCATGCAAGGATATACGCGTCCTCATCTACACACTTGAATCTTACGACAGCGGATCTCTCCTTGACTGTCTTATATCCTTGTGCAACCTCGTGAGAGGACAGAGCCGTACCGCATCTCGGGCAGTAAGGAACGATCTTGTGGCCCTTATAGATAAGGCCCTGATCCCACATCTGCTTCAATGCCCACCACTCGGATTCGATGTAGTTGTTATCATATGTGACATAAGGATTCTCCATATCAGCCCAGAAGCCGACGCGGTCGCTCATGTGCTCCCACTGGTCCTTGTATGTCCATACTGATTCCTTGCACTTCTTGATGAAGGGCTCTACGCCGTAGCCTTCGATCTGGGGCTTGCCATTGATGCCCAAAGCCTTCTCGACTTCAAGCTCTACGGGAAGTCCGTGAGTATCCCAGCCGGCCTTGAAGACGATAGTCTCGCCTTTCATAGCGTGATATCTCGGGATAACGTCCTTAATGACTCTGGTCTTGATATGTCCGATATGGGGCTTGCCGTTAGCCGTCGGCGGGCCGTCATAAAGGGTAAAAGTCGGAGCGCCGTCCGCTTTGGGAGCGATGCTCTTCTTATAGATGTCGTTGTTCTTCCAGAATTCGAGAACCTGTTTCTCTCTGTCTACGAAATTAAGGTCTTTTGAAACTTTGTTGTACATAACCTGCTTCACCTTTATATATAATTTAGCAAGTTATAATTATATTGTTTTAGTGTCTTTAAAGTCAAGCAAACAGGTTCCAGGGATAACCAGACGGCAAAGGAGCCTCAAACGTAATGTTTTCGCGCTTTACAGGGTGTTCGAAAGATAATCTGTAAGCTTCGAGCGCAATATCTTTGCATCTTTTGTCCGCTGAACCGTACTTCAGATCACCGATCAGGGGGTATCCTGCATGTGCCATCTGGGCTCTGATCTGGTGTGACCTGCCGGTACCGAGCTTGACTTCGCACATGGTAAGACCGTCTTTGGAGGCCAGGACCTTATAATCGAGCCAGGATGACTTGTAGCCCGGCTTCGCGGTATCGGAGACCTTTACGGTATTGCTGCTTTCATCCTTGCAAATATAGTTTTCCAGTCTTCCCCCGCCTTCGGGAACACCGTTAACCACGCATCTGTAGATCTTTTCGACTTTGCGCGACCTTATCTGTTCGGACAGTCTAGACGCGGCTTTGCTTGTTCGCGCGAAAACCATTACCCCGGACACCGGCCTGTCGAGCCTGTGAACTAGCCCCAGATATACATCTCCGGGCTTTTCGTACTTTTCCTTGATGTAAGCCTTAAGGATCGTAAGCATATCGGGACTGCCCGTGCCATCACTCTGGGACAGAACTCCGGCGGGCTTTATTGCCGCGATAATATGATTGTCCTCATAAAGGACTTTTACTCCGTAAGGGATCTCCGTCACTTTGAAGTCCATCTTGCCGTCTGGCCGCAAGGGAGATAAATGCCCATCTTGGATACCGGAAGCACAAGCTCCTCGGCATCGACTCTTCCTCCGGGAATCGCGAGACTTAATATCTGTCCGGAAGCCTGAGCAGTAATGCCCGTGGCATAAGAGCTGGCGATAAAGAACAACGGATCGTCTGATATGAGATTCGCGCAGAGTTTGACAAGATCGTAGAAGGAATCCTCAAGCTTCCAGAGTTCTCCGGAAGGACCCCTGCCGTATGAGGGCGGATCCATTATTATTCCGTCGTATTTGCGGCCTCTTCTGATCTCGCGTTCGACAAACTTCTTGCAGTCTTCAGCGATAAATCTTACATAACAGTCCTCAAGGCCGCTCTCTTTTATATTCTCTTTGGCACGGGCGATCATACCCTTTGAAGCGTCAACATGAACTACTTCATCGGCGCCATGGGCCGCGCATGCAAGCGTCTGCGCCCCTGTATATGCGAAAAGATTGAGAATCTTTATATCCTTCTTCCCTGCTTCCTTTGCCTTCTCTATCAGATTTCCGCAGAAATCCCAGTTGGAAGCCTGCTCCGGGAAAAGTCCGGTATGCTTGAAAGCCGTGGGTTCTATTATAAATGTAAGCTTTTTGCCCAGTGAATCATAATCGATCTTCCATGTGGAAGGAAAACTCCTGAGCTTGGTCCATGCGCCGCCGCCCGTGTTGCTCCTGTTATAAAGGGCTGAAGGCTTTTCTAGATCATCCATGGAGATCTCTTTGCCGTTCTTTATTACAGGCCAGACAGCCTGCGGATCAGGACGCCTTAACGTGACATTGCCCCAGCGCTCGTACTTTTCGCCGCCGCCGCAATATAAAAGCTCGTAATCTTTCCAGCTGCCTGATATAAACATCTTACCTGACCCTCATATTCGGTGTGGTTCCCACAACCTGACCGTTATAAATAAGCTCAATATAGTATTCGCCGCTGTCAAATTTGCCAAAACCTTCAAGACCGGCACTGAAATCAGCTTCAGCGGTCACATTCTCCCTGAGCTTGAGTTTTCTCTTTAACAGGACTTTACCGTCTTTATAAAGCTTTGCGTCAAGATCGATGCTGAGAGGCGAACTGAAATAGAATACTCCTTTAAGCGCGAAAGCATCATCCGAATCTATCGATTCATAGTCAGCAGGATTGTCGATGACAGCGTCATACCATACGGAATAGACATAAAGTTCCTTGATCGAATCAATATCCGGGACCGTCGGCTCCGTGGTTACTGTAGTCTCGGTCTCAGTCTCAACGGGAGTTACAACAGCCGTATGATCAGAGGTCTCTGTGGTATTTCCGGGACGGTGCCAGAGGTCTGTCCTGTGTGTCCTGTCAGGATTTACGGACCGGGTCTCCTTAGTCTCATCAGTTTCCGTACAGGCGCAGAAGCAAATAAATACCGAGATCAGCAATACTGCCGATACCAATACTTTAATACTGTTTATCTTTCTCCGTCTGTCCATATTACCTCTGGTTTAAGCTATTAAATAATTATAACAGGCTTATCCCTCCAAAAGGTCCTTGCTTGTTTCCTCAAGGACAATACATGCAGCCGTGAAAACAACATGCTTTCTTGAGGCATTGTCATATACTACAAGACCGTAGAAACCGGGCTTTATTGATCCGGAATAGTCCAGATCGTAACAGGCCTGATCCTTATACAGTGTAGGCTTGCAGGACCCCTGGTAAACAGGCTTGAGTTCGCTCAGATCACCGAAATCTGATTCCTCACTGTAATAGTAATCATAGTAAAGCTCTGATTCATTATCCTGGCTTACGGCCAGCGAAAACCCGATGATCTTGGTCTCTGAGCCGAAAGCGCTCTTTCCCACGGATGTGTTGTCATAATCCCACCAGCCGGATTTATTTGCGAAGGCTTCATCCTTCAGGTCATCATCCTTAAACTCATACACGGACTCTGAGATATAATGATCCTTCTTGAGATCCTCGAATTCGACAATATCTTTCTCAATTGCCACGGTCTTAACATCGCACTCAAAACCTGTTATCTCGTTTGAATACGCATCGAAAACCATGAAAGAATACTTCCCGGCAGAAAGATATCCGTCCTCATTAACTCCCTTGGGACCGGCCATTTCAGCTGTATAGCTGAGTTTATAAGTATCACCTGTCAGGCTGATAATATCAGATGTATATAAAACGTCTTTGCCTTTGGAAACAACACAAATGATCCCCGGAACAAATCTGTAGGAGGAAAGTTCCTTTTTGAAGTCGATCTTTATACCGACCTCTTTAACATTTGAATACTCTCCCTTGGGGGCCGGCAGGAGCTCGCCCTTCTGATAATAATCGGAAAGAAGTCCCGGCATTATCCCGTTCTCTGCCGAATTATAGGCATATACGGCAGCTACAACATCGCGGGGATTAACGATCCTGGGCGTATCTCCATTAAGGTCGACAGTTACCGGAACAGTGATAATGTTCGAAGGAGCCCTTGCTATTGCGGCTTTGAAATCAAGTACCGTAACAGCTGATACCGCTTCTTCGCAGTTGTAATCTGCCTGTTCCCACGACAGATAAACCGTCGCTGTCTTGGCTTTGTAATCGTAGACAGGATCCTGGACTTTATAGTTTATCGAGTCCTTTATGGCATTCGAGAAAGCCTCCTGTTCCTTGTTAAGACCCGAAGGCGAGATCATCTCCTTAAGTTCCGCTTCAGTGATCTCTGAAGAATTCATATAATTCATGATCTTACCGGCATAACCGCTCTTTACGTCTTCACAGAACGATTCACAGTAAGCTCTGGCGATCTCTGACTGGGTATTGTTATCGCTGCTGCATCCGCAAAACTGGAACAGTATACAGGCAACCAGCAGACCCGCCGTCATTGATAACGTTATCTTTCTCATTTATATTCCTTTTCCCTCATAGTTAAAGTGGCGCCTTCTTATCCGAAAGCGCCACCATTATACCAAAAGATTAAAGAATCAATCAGGCAGAATCTTAAGAAACAACACAGAATCCGTACAAAAGGACATTGGATGTGCCGGCCTCAAATACCACTATGACGTAATAACCGGGGTCTGCCTCGCCGTTTACCTCATAATCGAAATCGTAGAATGTTCCGTTCGCATACGTTGTAGGCGTAACCGTATCGGAATAGATAGGATTCGAAAGAGCTTCACTCAGCGCGTCCTCGTCCTCACTATCCGTGTAGTAGTAGCAGTATTCGACCTCCATTGTGCATGAGGGAATAACTTCCAGCGAGAAGGCGATCGTAAGAACATCCGATGAATAAACGTCGTCATCGAGCTTATAACCGTCATAATCAAACCATTTGGCTACAATAACATTGCTCCTGAAGTCCCAGTCATTGAACTCGAAATATTCACCCTCACCCGGGAAAAGATCATCATTGGGGCCAATATTGGATGAAGATGTGAACGTAGGAATGACAGTCTTCTCAACATCAACGGAATTGGATTCGATCAGTTCGTCGCCGTTGGGACCCTTATAGTACAGATCCATCGTATACTTGCCGGTCTCGAAATATTCGAAAGCGCCAAGTCCGGCCTGATCACTGTCCACACGCAGTACAACATATGTAGATTCGCCGATCTTTATATCCGGACCGGTATAGACCGGAACTCCGTCCTTGGAAAGGACAATATACATATATTCGTTGCGTGATTCAAAATCATAGATAGCCGAATCAAGATAGAGATCATACTCAATAAATGTCGTATCAACATACTTGTCTTCAGAAAGCCAGAAGCCGCTCAGGGACTTGTCGATAAAGCCCTTGATGATATCAGCTGACAATCCGAGAACTATCTCGGCGTTTCTGTATTCATAAAGCTTCATGAACTTCTTGCTGCCGACGTTGTCGGGGATCCATTCCTTCTCCTCTTTGGCGAATTCAGCCGTAAACTTGACAGTCATTGTGTCTGCCTTCTTTATTGCGGCAGTGAGTTCGTCAATGCTCGAGAAATCATCCTGAAGGACCTTGGAATAATCAGCGATCGTGAAAACGATATTAATTGAAGCCGAATCCTTCTCGACTGTTACAGAATCCTCATCGATCTCATACTCGATAGTCTTCTCAACAGCCTTGTAGAATGCGGTCTCATCCTCAGAGCTCTTATCATTGGATAAAAGTTCTGTCAGCGCAACAGCCTCATCGCTCTTTTTGCTGAGCGTTGAGTTCTTTATGAGCTTAGCCGCATCAGCAGATGCCATATTGGAAGCAAGTGTGTCTGCCGCCTCAATAACAGCCTTTTTGTTACCGCCGAAATCAAGACATCCGGCAAATCCAAACATAACAGCACCTGTCAACAGGACAGATACCGCTTTTTTCAAAGAATTCCTTATCATTAAAGCACCCTCCCTCATGAAGAACTTTTTAAATTTTATATTTAAAAATACAAAAACACAATGAAATTAATAATTTAATTTGATTTTCCAAATCTGATTGCATATTCAAGTTAAAGAATAATATAATATTTCTATTAATTCGGGGGTTAAGAAAAAATGGCTGTAGCACCTAACATTCTGATCTGCGACGATGACCCGGTCGTACACGAATCATTGGGTCTTTATCTCGACAACGACAATTTCACACATATAGACGCATATGACGGAAAAGAATCACTTGAGATGGCTCAGGCGAACAAGCCTGACCTCATTCTTCTTGATGTCATGATGCCTGAGATGAGCGGTCTCGATGTATGCCGTGAGTTAAGAAAGACCATGGCTACGCCAATCATCATGCTCACGGCAAAGGGCGAGGAGATCGATAAGATCGTAGGTCTTGAGCTGGGCGCTGATGACTATATCGTAAAGCCTTTTTCACCCCGCGAGGTCATTGCGAGGGTTAAAGCCGTTCTCCGCCGTTTCGGAGATACCCCCAAGCCTTCCTCAGTCCTTACATTTGACGGTCTTGAGATCAACCTCAACAATTATGCGGTAAAGTCCAACGGCGAAGGCGTTCCCTGCACGCCCAAGGAAGTTGAGATCCTTTATCTTCTCGCTTCCCATCCGGGACAGGTTTTCGGACGCGAACAGATCCTTGAAGCGGTCTGGGGCGTTGATTATAACGGTGATTCAAGAACAGTTGATACCCATATCAAGAGGATTAGACAGAAGATCACATTTGACAACGCCACATGGTCGATCCAGACCATCTACGGTATCGGCTACAAATTCGAGGTCTCGTAAATGTTCCAAAGTACGCTTTTAAAGCGAACCATGACGCTTGTCGTATTGTCCCTCCTGGCATCGGCAATACTTGCTACTATTGCTTTCCTTGTTGCCGGACGAAGCGCCACAATTACGGTTGAGCTCGACCGGGCTTTGGAACAGGACGTAAAGTTCCAGGGGCTTTTCGAGAAAAATCCCCACTGTTTTGATAATGTCGATTACAGGATATTTTTCTTCGATACATGTTACGCAACAGGTCACGACTATTATCTTGTAAATACTAACGGCGATATCGTTAATTCCACGAGCATTGAAGACAGGAATATTGCCGTAAAAGACACTTCCAGCCTTGTTCCCCTTCTGAATTCACTGGCTTATGAAGATCTCAACGGTCTTGAGTATTATGTTGCAGATCTGAATATGTATGACATGATACTTATTACCCGGCTTCAGATCTCGATCGACGGCAGCCCTTATTATCTCTATTCGCTTTCATATCTCAACGGATACAGTGAGACTATCGTCAAATATCTGAACATTCTTCTTCTTTCCACCCTTATGGCAGCGTTCGCTATGCTCGTTCCGGCATACGCTTTCGTAAGCAGGATGGTGCTTCCTCTGCAGAAGATCAACGAAGTCGCGATGGAATACGGTAAGGGCAACTTCAGCATCCGGGCCGATGAATCCCACAAAGGCGAGATCGGAGAACTCGGCCAGTCGTTCAACTTCCTCGCTGACAGGCTCTCCAAGTCCATCAGCGACCTTACTTCCGAGCGTAACCAGCTGCAGGATATTTTCGATGTGATTTCGGACGGCATCGTGGTTGTTGATAAGGATTCAGTGCCGGTTACTACGAACAAAGCCATCCATAAGCTTTTCGAGCGTGCCGAGAAGAACAACATGTTCACGGAAAGGCTGCAGCTCATACCGTTTGACGATGTATGGTCTGACTTTGAAGACTGTATCTCCACGGGCGAGACCAAGACCAGACAGATCGACTCCCGCGACTATGCATACCAGTGCACCATAATT
This sequence comes from Oscillospiraceae bacterium, assembly GCA_902776845.1. Classification (GTDB taxonomy): domain Bacteria; phylum Bacillota; class Clostridia; order Saccharofermentanales; family Saccharofermentanaceae; genus Saccharofermentans. The sequence goes on along the minus strand of CACYRM010000034.1, from coordinate 19,315 downwards.
CCTAAATATGATTCCACTGACAATACCCGCATTATCGGTGCGACCGGATTCTTCCGTGATATCTTCGAGGAACAGAAGAACGAGCGTTTCCGTCAGGATTACGTTGCCAATATCTCTCACGAGCTCCGCACGCCGCTCCAGACATTAAGAGGTCTTATCGAGCCTCTGTCGGACGGCATGGTCAAGAAAGAGAGCGACCGCCAGCGTTACTATCAGATCATCCTCAACGAGACAATGAGACTTTCGCGTCTTATCGACGACATGTTAGAGCTCTCCAAGCTCCAGTCAAGAACGCTCGCGTTCAAGACTTTCCCCTTCAATCTGAACACTTTGATCTCCAATATCGAGATCAGGTTCAAGCCCATCATGAAGGAAGCAGGCATCAAGTTCTCCGTGCAGAACAACTACGGCGAGCTTCCTACGGTTATCGGTAACCCTGACCGCGTCGAACAGATCCTCGTCATCCTTCTCGACAATGCCAAAAAGTACACCCCCGCAGGCAAGACGATCACTATTGCCACCGATTATATCGAGACCGAGAAAAAGGTTTATGTCTCAGTTGCCGACACCGGCCAAGGCATACACGAATATGATATCGGTCATATTTTCGACAGGTTCTTCAAGGCTGACAGAGCGCGCGGAAAGAAAGGTTCCGGCCTGGGGCTTTCGATCGCGAAAGAGCTTCTGACTTACATGGGCGAGACTATCACGGTCAACAGCAAGTACGAGGAAGGCTCAACGTTCACATTCACCCTTACAAAGGCTGAGGTTCCTGATGTCTGGGACTGATTCTGAAGGAATAAGGCTGAACAAATACATCGCTTCTTCAGGCCTTTGCTCAAGGCGTGAAGCTGATACCCTTATCGAAAACGGCAAAGTGACCATAAACGGCGAGCCTGCGGTCCAGGGCAGCAAAGTAACCGCCGGAGATGTCGTCGAAGTAAACAGCAGAGCGATAATCCCCGATGACGATATGATCTATATCGCCTTCAACAAGCCCCTGGGCGTAACCTGCACGACTGACAGAAGAGATCCTTCTAACATAATCGATTATATCGGATACAAGGACCGCATCTTCCCTGTCGGACGCCTCGACAAAAACTCATCAGGCCTGATACTTCTCACAAATGATGGCTCTATCGTCAACAGACTGCTCCGCGCCGAGAACGGTCATGAGAAAGAATATCTTGTCACGGTAAACCGTCCTTATGACAAGGCTTTTATCAAAGAAATGGAATCCGGCGTGCCTGTACTTGGACAGCTCACACTTCCCTGCAAACTTAAGCCCGCAGGAGATAAGACTTTCAGGATAATCCTCCATCAGGGTTTAAACCGCCAGATCCGCCGCATGTGCGAATATCTCGGATATAAGGTTACGAGACTTAAGAGGATCCGCTTCATGAACATTCAGCTCGGCGATCTCGAGACCGGCAAATGGAGATATCTGACGGCTGAAGAGAAAAAAGAACTGTTAAAGGACGTTTAAGTATATTTTGGCCGGTGCGAGCACGGTCTTTTCTGGCTGCAACATCATAATACCGGCATAAAGCACGGCAGACGCCGGGCAAACCGCCAGGAATATAAAGGATTTAGTGGGAAATCCCGGCATAAAGCACGGCAGGTGCCGTGAGAAATGCCGGCATTTTGAGGGTAAACTAGCATAATCAAGGCAAAACCTACGGCGTACGCCGGGCAAACCGCCGGGATTATAAAGGATTTGATGGGAAATCCAGGCAAAACACACGGCACACGCCGTGCAAACTGCCGCGATTATTCTAATTACCGCTAATACATAAAAAAAAAGCTGCCTCCATTAAGAAGCAGCTCCTCAAGCTTACAAGTAGTAAATATATATTATTCTTCGTCCTTATCAGAATCAGCTTCAGAGGCGTCCTCTTCAGCACCCTCAGCCTCTGCAGCTGCCTTTGCTGCAGCCTCTTCTGCTTCTCTTGCAGCCTGCTCTTCAGCACGTTTAGCAGCCTCGGCTTCCTCATCAGCCTTCTTCTCGGCCTTTGTTTCCTCGATGAGGGCGTCGATCTCGGTTGAGCCTGTATCCTTCTCAACATTATCCTTCTCGTAATAGAACTTGACCTTGTCCTTGCTGTTACGTGCACCGTATGCTTCGGCAATGGCAAAGCACTCTTCACGCAGCTGCTTGAAGTCATCTACTGATTCAAGATCAGATGAAGATGTCTGATAGCACGCGTCCTCGAAAACATCATCAAGTACGAGATAGAAAGTAGTGCCTTTCTTGAAGTTCTTGTCGATGATAGCTTCTGCCTGGTCAGGTGTTCCGTCTCTTCCGTCAAAGTTCTCGAAAGGAATAGCGATCTTGCTGTAACGGTATCTCAAAACGACGTTCTTCTCGTTGTAATCGACTGCCACGCGGAACTTTGCGATAAGGAAAGACTGCGCGAAAACAAGAAGGCTGATAATGCAGCTCAAACCGCCTACAACAAGGAGTGCGATCTTGACGATCATGTTGGTATCATCGATCTTGAGTAATCCGATAAAGAAAAGAAATAAGCCGATAACAAAGAAGATCACAGAAACTACTCTGTTGGTCGTTATCTTCGACGGATTTGCCGGATAACAATGGACCCCCTCCTTGGGCAGCTTGTCAATCAATTCTTTGTTCTCGAGTTCATTAGCCATAATAACTCCTCCTTAATTATTTGCTCAAAACCTCTATCCTGTCTGAAAGATTAGCATACATTTCTTCATATTTTGCAAGCTTGGCTCTTTCCTGCTCAACTACTGCAGCCGGAGCCTTGCTGACAAATGACTCATTGGAAAGCTTGCCGTTAAGGCGCTTGATCTCGCCGTCGAGGCGAGTCTTCTCTTTGTCGAGTCTTTCGAGTTCCTTTGCGATATCGATAAGGTCCTCCAAAGGAATATAGATCTCGCCGCCGCCGAATACCGCGGTAACAGCTGTTGACGGAATGCCTTCCTTGGAAGATCTTGTCTCTAGACTGCTTACGGAAGCGAGTCTTTCGAGGAAGCCTTCACCGTCGGTAAACATTTTCGCGATCTTGTCGGAAGCAGTTACAACAATAATATGGGCCTTACGAGACGGTGCAACATCCATATTCTTACGAACCGCACGGATACCTCTAATGGCATCGATCATGGTGTTCATCATCTCGGCATCCTCGGTGCTGGACAGAACCTTGTCGGCCTCCGGCCAGTCGGAGATCATGATGGACTCAGCCTTATCAGCGATAACGAGGTTGGAATATACCTCTTCAGTGATGAAAGGCATAAAAGGATGCAGGAGCTTCATTGCCTCGCTCAAAACGTAGTTGAGAAGGTAAATAGCGTTATTTCTTGTCTTGCACTCCTTATCGTAGAGCCTGCTCTTTGTGATCTCTATATACCAGTCGCAGAAGTTATCCCAAAGGAAATCAACGATCTTGCTCAAAGCAACGCCGAACTCATAGTTATCAATATTAACAGTGGCTTCCCTGATGAGCGTGTTGAGCTCGGTAAGGATCCACTTGTCTTCTGTTGTGTAGAGTGACTCGTCAAGAAGATCAGGCGTGAAGTCATCATCAGTATTCATGACAACGAATCTCATTGCGTTCCAGATCTTGTTGGAAAGATTGCGGCCCATGAGGATCTTGTCTTCCTGGAATCTCTGGTCGTTACCAGGTGCATTACCTGTAACAAGTGCGAATCTCAAAGCGTCGCAGCCGTTCTGGTCGATGATCTCGAGCGGATCGATACCGTTGCCCAAAGACTTGCTCATCTTGCGGCCCTGTGAATCCCTTACGAGACCGTGAATGAGAACATCGCGGAAAGGAACATCGTTCATGTGAGCCATGCCGGCAACGATCATTCTCGAAACCCAGAAAGTGATTATGTCATAACCGGTTACCAAAGTATCCGTAGGATAGAACTTAGCGAGATCATCAGTCTTTTCGGGCCAGCCTAATGTGGAGAACGGCCAGAGAGCTGATGAGAACCATGTATCCAAAGTATCAGGATCCTGTCTCATCTCCTTGCCGCACTTGGGGCAAGTGCATGAAGCTTCCTTTGTAACAACTATCTCACCGCAGTCATCGCAGTAGAATGCGGGGATCCTGTGACCCCACCAAAGCTGTCTGGAGATACACCAGTCTCTGATATCCTCCATCCAGTTGAAGTAATTCTTCGAAAATCTTTCCGGTACGAATCTGATGGAACCGTTTCTTACTGCCTCGATAGCGGGCTTTGCAAGCTCTTCCATCTTAACGAACCACTGCAGAGATACACGGGGTTCGATCGTTGTTCCGCATCTGTAGCATGTACCGACGTTGTGGGAATAGTCTTCGATCTCTGTGAGGAATCCGCCGTCCTGAAGATCCTTAACGATGGCTTCTCTTGCCTCGTATCTGTCCATTCCGGCATATTTCGGATAGTCTTCGGTGATCTTGGCATCTGCTGTAAGAACAGTGATAACCTCAAGACCGTGGCGCTGTCCAACTTCGAAGTCGTTGGGATCGTGTGCAGGCGTGATCTTAACGGCACCTGTACCGAATTCGATATCAACGTAATCATCAGCGATAACGGGGATCCTGCGTCCTACGAGGGGCAGGATGAGCATCTTGCCGATAACGTCCTTATATCTCTCATCCTTGGGGTTAACTGCAACAGCGGTATCGCCCAGGAGTGTCTCAGGTCTTGTCGTTGCGAGATCGATATATCCTGAACCGTCCTCAAAGGGATATCTCAGGTGCCAGAAATGGCCTGCCTGATCAGCATAATCAACCTCTGCATTAGAGATGGATGTAAGGCAGTGAGGGCACCAGTTGATGATCCTCTCGCCTCTGTATATAAGTCCCTGATTGTAATACTTTACGAAAACTTCCTTAACCGCATCAGAGCATCCGGCGTCCATTGTGAAACGCTCATGAGACCAGTCGCATGAAGAGCCGATCTTCTTGAGCTGCTCGACGATCCTTCCGCCGTACTGCTCTTTCCATGCCCAGGCTCTCTCAAGGAACTTGTCACGGCCGAGATCGTCCTTCGTAAGCCCCTCTTTACGCATAGTCTCAACGATCCTGGCCTCTGTAGCGATTGAAGCGTGGTCAGTTCCGGGTACCCATAAAGTCTCGTAACCGGCCATTCTCTTATATCTTGTCAATGTATCCTGAAGTGTATTATCAAGAGCGTGTCCCATATGGAGCTGGCCGGTAATATTCGGCGGGGGCATCACAATAGAGAACTTCTTCCCTGTCTTGCCTGCCTTGGGCTGAAAATAATTGCTTGTCATCCACTTTGTATAAAGCCTGTTCTCGGCTTCATTGGGATCAAACGTCTTACTGATTGAATCGATCCTTGCCATAACTAAATCTGAAATCCTCTCTTACTTCTTTATCATGGAAAGCGCGCCGTAGAGTATTGAATCGTCACCCAGAGCTGCTTTCTTGAATTCAACTGTTTCCCTGATGGAAGGCATGCAGTATCTGTCAACTTCCGCCAGGATCTTCTCCATGAATATGTCACCCACGGCTTCGATCACGCCGCCGCCGTACACGACCACGTCAGGACTGAATGTGTTGACCAGATTGCCTGAAGCGACTGCAAGATAGTGACATGCTCGGTCAACGGCTTCACATGCGACTGCATCACCTTCAGCCAGGGCATTCTTAAGCACCTTGGACTTGAATACGCCGTCCTTGACAGCCTCTGCCATTGAAGATGTCCTGCCTCTTGAGACCTGCTGTCTGATATATGCCGACATACCCTGCTTGCTCGAGAAAGCCTCAAGGCAGCCTCTCTGGCCGCAGTTGCACAAAGGTCCCTCGGGATCGAGGATCATATGTCCGTACTCGGCAGCCTTGAACTTATTGCCCGTGAAAAGCTCGCCGTTAAGGATAAGTCCTCCGCCCATACCCGTTCCGACAAAAAGACCTACAACGTTCTTATAGCCTTTAGCGGCGCCGTACTTATACTCGCCAAGAACGCCCACGTTAACATCGTTGCCAATATAGAAAGGACAGCCGAACTCATCCTCGATAGGCTTTCTGATGTTGTAGTTCCTCCACGGAAGATTGGGTGAGAAAAGAACAACGCCGGTCTCCTGATTGATGACACCGGGAGCGCCTGCCGCGATTGCATGAATGTCGCTCTTCTTTATTCCGGAGGCACTGATGAGCTCTTTCACCACGCTGATGATGACTTCCTCAACGTTTGCGGATGATTCTCCGCCGGCCTTAGTCTTCTTCTTAAGTCTGTAGACTACTTCTTTCTTGGAGTTAAAGACCACACCAAGCACCTTGGTTCCGCCGATATCCAAACAAAGATTATAAGATCCTGCCATAGCTCATGTCCTCCTTTTTTCGCAAATAAAAAAATATAAAATTATATCAGTTAACGCTAATCAGCTGACACCTAAAGCAGCGCCGTTGACATTGGATTCGCTGAAGCCCTGCTCCTGCGTGCCGTTCTTGTAGATAAGAACAGGCTGCTTGCCCTCGACGATAGTCTCCTTCTTGATGATGCATTCCTTAACATCCTTCTCTGAAGGGATATTGAACATTACATCTCTCATGGACTCTTCGATAATGGCTCTAAGGCCTCTCGCGCCCGTATTCTGCTCGATAGCCTTATCTGCGATTGCCTTGATGGCATCTTCCTCGAAAATAAGGTCAACGTCATCCATCTTGAGCATCTTCTGATACTGCTTGATAATGGCGTTCTTGGGTTCAGTGAGGACCTTGACGAGTGCCTGGCTGTCGAGCTTATCCAAAGCGACAGTAACAGGAAGACGTCCGATAAACTCAGGGATAAGACCGAATTTCATAAGGTCGTCGGGCTTAACGTCATGGAAATAGAAGCCGCTGTTACGGTCCTTCTTGGACTGGACCTCAGCTCCGAAGCCGTACTGCTTCTGCTCTACTCTCTGTGCGATTATCTCATCGAGGCCATCGAAAGCGCCGCCAACGATGAAAAGGATATTCGTCGTGTCGATCTTGATGCACTCCTCATTGGGATGCTTTCTTCCACCCTTGGGCGGAACATTGGCGATCGTGCTCTCAAGGATCTTAAGGAGCGCCTGCTGTACACCTTCGCCGCTTACGTCACGGGTGATCGATACGTTCTCGCTCTTCTTTGTGATCTTGTCGATCTCATCGATATATACGATACCTGTCTGGGCTCTCTCAATATCGTAATCTGCGGCGATAATGAGCTTTAACAGGATATTCTCGACGTCCTCACCGACGTAGCCGGCCTGTGTAAGGCTTGTGGCATCTGCAACGGCGAAAGGAACATTGAGTATTTTCGCAAGAGTCTGGGCAAGGAGCGTCTTGCCTGAACCGGTAGGTCCGAGCAGAAGGATATTACTCTTGGATATCTCCGTATCATCCTGCGGAAGATCGGAATAGACTCTCTTATAGTGGTTGTAAACAGCAACGGAAAGAGCGATCTTCGCTTCATCCTGTCCTATTACATACCAATCGAGCTTCTCCTTGATCTCATGGGGAGTAACAAGCTTCTTGGGCTTGATAGAGCGCATCTTGCGCTTCTTGCTGACCTTCTCCTCCTCAGCTACGATGCCGTAGGCAGTTCTTATACAGTCAATGCAGATATAGCAGTTAACGCCCGAAAAAAGTCTCGGAACCTCATATTCGGATTTGCCGCAGAAAGAGCAGCTTAAAACCTCTCTTGAATCACCGCCGTAGCCGCCGTTCTTAGAATTAGCCATTAAAGATCTCCTAAAAGACAGATATTTTTAGTCATGATATTTTATCACTACCTGTCATTTTAACAAATAATAAATTTATTTATATTTCAAAACGGTGATAAATTTGGCGTAAATCCCGGCAATAAAGCCTTAAATGTCCTCAGAATCAAGGATTACGGTGAAAGGCCCGTCGTTTATAAGACTTACCTGCATATCAGCGCCGAAGACCCCTAACCCGAGCTTTCTTACCTGTGGTCTTATGGAATCGGCAATATAGTTATAGAGCTCCTCAGCTCTCTGAGGACCCATGCTGTCAGTAAATGACGGTCTGTTGCCGTGCCTGCAGTCAGCATATAAAGTGAACTGTGATACAAGAAGGATCTCGCCGTCAATATCGGCAATGCTGAGATTTGTCTTGCCGTTCTCATCGGAAAAGATACGCATTTTAAGGAGCTTTGCGATCATCTTGTCAGCAACGGCTTCATTGTCTTCCTTTCCGACACCTGCCAGTACGAGCATGCCCGGACCGATCTCCGACACCCTGCTGCCGTCAATATCGACCGAAGCCTCTTTTACCACCTGAATGCAGAATCTCATGCCGTTACCCCCTTACTCGCTAATATCCATCTCCAGCATATACCAGAAGCCGTCAACTTCGTAAACGATGAACTGGAAATCAGAATTGACCGTATCGGTGCCGTTTGTAAAGCATGCAGTGATCTTCTGGCTTCTTATCTGGCCGATATCAGAATACTCTAATCCCGTGACATGCGAGATACGGGATTTTATTAAAGCAGGGTCAAACCCGTTCTCTATCGTGTAATCCCTGTAACCTGCATCGGCCGTACCGACAAGAGATGCGTTGATCTTCATCGCTTCCCTGTATGCATCATAAACATCAGTTCCGGAAGAGCTTGAAAGGGCTTCAAGAAAGCCTTCAGGATAGCACTTTGAGAACATCTCCTTGTTGCCGAAAAGCAGCGACTCAAGGTATGCCCTCGCGACCGAATTGCTGTCAGAATTAACCTGTTCAATGGTCACGGGCGGCTCAACCGTAAGGCTTAGTGCGGTATTTTTATTTTTCGAGCAGGCCGTAAGAATGAGAACACCTGCAGTTATAACGGCGATCAAAGCAAGTATCTTACGCATTTCCGTTCCGCTCCTGTTCGATGACTTTCTTCACATAATCAAGGTATTCAGCGACCTTGCGCTCATAACCGATATCTGTCGGCACATAGTACTTCTTGCCGAGCGTCTTGTCGGTCATGTACTGCTGCTCCGTGATATGTCCCGGGAAGTCATGGGGATACTTATATCCGACAGAATAACCGAGATTCTCCATGCCCTTTGCGGGAGCGTTCCTAAGATGCATGGGAACCACACCAGTATCAGTGTTGTTAACGTCTCTCAAGGCATTGCCTATAGCCAGATAGGAAGCGTTGGATTTGGGCGACGTTGCAACCATAATTGCCGCCTCAGCCAAGGGAATCCTCGCTTCAGGCATCCCCACCGCCCTTGCGCATTCATATGCGGCGACTGCCACAAGAAGCGCATTGGGGTTAGCCATACCGACATCTTCTGAAGCGCATATCATTATCCTTCTGGCAAGGAATTCGATGTCCTCGCCTGCTGCCAGCGCACGTGCCAGATAAAGCACAGCGGCATTTGGATCAGAGCCTCTCATGGACTTGATCATGGCGCCCGTCCTTATCGAAAAGCACAGTCTTCGTCTGTATGCATTCCTTCATAACCTCATCGGTGATAACTATCGAGCCGTCAGGAGAAGGCGGTGTCGTGATAACGGCGAGTTCTATGCTGTTCAGGGACGTTCTGGCGTCACCATTGGAGGTCTCAGCGATCTTTAGGAGCGTCTCGTCAGAGATCTTAACATCCATCGAACCGAAGCCTCTCTCCTTGTCGTTGAGAGCGTTTTTGAGCACCTTAACGATATCTTTGGCTTCAAGGGGTTTGAGCTGGCAGACGGTCGATCTTGAAACAAGAGCCTTATTAACTTCAAAGAAAGGATTTTCCGTGGTGGCGCCAATCAGCACGACAGTCCCGTCCTCCACAAAAGGAAGAAGGGCATCCTGCTGGAGCTTGTTGAACCTGTGGATCTCATCGATAAAGAGCACCGTTTTACGGCCTTCCGACAGGATAGGATTGGAAGCATCGGATACTATCTTTTTGATATCGGAAACGCCCGCCGTTACAGCATTCAGTTGTTCGAACCTGGACTTCGTGGTGTTGGCGATAACGCGCGCGAGAGCCGTTTTCCCGACTCCGGGCGGACCGAACAAAATGATCGAAGACAGTCTGTCTGCCTCGATCATCCGTCTGAGCATCTTACCTTCACCGATAATATGCTCCTGCCCCGCATACTCATCCAGAGTCTGAGGAGACATTCTGTAAGCAAGCGGTCTTTTATCTTCCATAAGTCCGGTTAATTAAGCTTTTAAGCCTGATCCGGAGTTATCAAACGATATCCGGATATACGGGATACTTATCAGTAAGAGCCTTGACTCTTCTGATAGAATCTTCCTTCTTAGCTTCGTAGTCGAAAATGCAGTCAGCAATGATGTTTGCAACTTCAATGAAGTCCTCTTCCTTGAAGCCTCTTGCTGTTGCGGCAGGTGTACCTACACGTACGCCTGATGTAACTGTCGGCTTCTCGGGATCGAACGGAATTGTATTCTTGTTAGCTGTGATGTTTACATCATCAAGACGCTCCTGGAGCATAGCGCCTGTAACGCCTGTGCCTCTCAGGTCGATGAGCATGAGGTGGTTGTCTGTACCGCCGGAGACAAGGTTAACGCCTCTTGCAAGGAGAGCCTCGCTCATAGCCTTTGCGTTCTTTACGATCTGCTCGGCATAAGCTCTGAACTCAGGTGAAAGAGCTTCCTTGAAAGCAACAGCCTTTGCAGCGATGATGTGCATGAGAGGACCGCCCTGCTGGCCTGGGAATACTGCGGAATTGATCTTCTTCGCATATTCCTCTTTGCACATTATGATACCGCCGCGGGGTCCTCTGAGGGTCTTATGTGTAGTAGTTGTAACGAAGTCAGCATACGGAACCGGATTCGGGTGAAGTCCTGCTGCAACGAGGCCAGCGATGTGAGCCATATCTACAAAGAGGTATGCGCCTACTTCATCAGCGATCTCCCTGAACTTCTTGAAATCGATGATCCTCGGATATGCTGAAGCGCCTGCTACGATTACCTTCGGCTTGCACTCGAGAGCCTTGGCTCTGATTGCCTCATAGTCGAGCATCTGTGTCTTCTCGTCTACCTGATAGAACTCGGAATGATATGTTCTTCCGGAAACGTTGATCTTCATGCCGTGTGTTAAGTGACCGCCGTGTGAGAGGTCAAGTCCGAGGATAGTATCGCCGGGCTCAAGGATTGCAAAGTAAACTGCCGTATTAGCCTGAGCGCCTGAATGAGGCTGTACGTTAACGTGCTCTGCGCCGAAAAGCTGCTTAGCTCTGTCGATAGCGAGCTGCTCTACTATATCCACATACTCACATCCGCCGTAATAACGCTTTCCCGGGTAACCCTCGGCATACTTATTTGTAAGCGGTGAACCTGCGGCTTCAAGAACTGCCTCAGATACCATATTCTCGGATGCGATTAGCTCGATCTTATTCCTTTGACGTCCTATCTCCTGCATTATTGCGGAATAGACTTCAGAATCCTCAGCCTTTATGTGGTCGTACATATATGAAAATCCTCCTTGGACTATAAATCAACGCACCATATTCTATTATAACGGCTCTTTTCAATCAAGCGGAAAAAGGCGGATATGCTATATAGTTAGGGCTAGAAAAGTGAACGTTTTATGTGGATAAATCATAATTTAATATACTCAAACGTATGTCTTAGCCTATTACATAACCTAATATCAGAATATGCTACTTTGTGTTCAATCAACAAACGGCCTAGGACTATTCCGGGATCACGATCTATTGAATCAGCAAACTTTTTGATATTCCTCTCATTAAAAGAATCACAATTTGCAACAAAGTCGATATACTTATCCTCAGGTATCAGTTTCCTCCTGGCAAATTCATCGGCTTCAGCTTCTCTCTCTGAAGTTGCACCTAAATTGCCGTTTAAGACATGACCGATCTCATGAAACAGCGTAAACCAGAATGTATCTTCGTAATGTCTTCTGTCATTAACAAAGATCATTACTTTACCATTTACTCTCTTAGTGGCTCCGCTTATTCCTGAATTCTTCATATTGGGAAGAACCGCCAGGTATACCCCTGCTTCACCAAGCACTTCTTTAGTCTCCGGCAAAAACGCATCATGCTTCTTGGTCAGCTGTAACACATAATCCAAGCAATTCTCAAACTTTTTCTTATCATACTGAGGAATCTTAGCTTCAAGTGTCTCATTGATGGCAATTTGGAGCATAACATTAGAATTAATAATATTTGAACGTGATAAATCCTCTTTATAGCTTCGAAAATCAACAGCAAGATCTTTCTCTTCCAGAACTGTAAGCGATGCTACTTCAAGGAATTTCCTTACTCTGTCAATCTGTTCATCAACTTTTCTAGGCAGGTCCGGGAAACCCATATTATCACGGAAATATCCGTAATCAATCATTTTGAAAGTTTCACGTTCTTTCTCAAGGTCCTGCAAACGCATAAATTCAGCATTCAGTTCATCGTAAGCCAGTTGCAGGTTCATCCAATAAGATATTGACGTTCCGAGCATGCGGGAGAGTTTATTGGCAATATCTACAGATAAGGCCTGATCTCCTTTTATAAGAACACTTATATTTTTGGGCGTCGTTCCAAGACGGCGAGCAAAATCAGCCTGTGTCAGACCGCTTTCATCGATTATTTCCTTAATATAATAACCGGGATGAAAAGCAACTTTATCTCCATATTCAATATAATTACTCATAGTGTGCACTCACCTCTTTAATCTCAACAACTCTCACGGTCTTTGCTATCTCATCAATATGACAAGGTTCAAAAGGTCTCTCATTCTCATCGAGCGGCTGAAGAATGATACGCCATTTTTCCTTAACAGACTTAACGTCAATAGCAAAATATCCTTCCCTGTTCCCTTTAAGATTATGAAAACGGAATGGCTTAATTACTCGAATATCATTGATAACTTCTGCACCGGCAATAGCATTTATTCTGGACAATAAACTATTCGCAAGCAAACTGTTTCCTCCAAACAGTTTATTTGCTTCTTTCAAACTCGTACACTGTCTTTCAGTTTTCTTATTTGCATAAAGGATCTTCACAAAGCAAAAGCCTCAGATTACCTGTCAGGTAATTTGATTATAACCGCTTATAGATGATTGTCAATAAAATACAGATAACTACTAAGCAATAAGATGCCGTTCGTACATCACTTATAATAATATATGTCACATCACGGAATCTTGATGTAATAAAACGTCAAAAAGTAAGCATATATGACAGAAAAGCCCCTCTTTTTATCCTAAAACCCGAAAAAACGTCATTTTATTACATCAAACAGAATCAAATGTCACGGTAATTACTTAGACGCCTGGCACTCGCGTCCTTTTTCCAATATCAGCTGCTCTGCTTTGGAATACCCGTATCGGTGAACAAGGAATACCAGCAGTCTTAAATATGTAGACGGATGGTATTTCTTACGTTTTTCAGGATCTCTGTAAGTCATCAGGATATCCGGTATCCTGTTGATATCAAGCGGTTCAAGCATTATCGCTTCTTCTGTTGCAAGTGTTGGTCCGACCTTCTTATAAAACGCATCAAATGAATAACGCAATTGAACAGTACAAAGCAAAGAGAAATTATATCTGTCAGATTCAAAATCGACACTGAGAACTTTAAGAGATCCCTCGTTTACAATATCAGCATACATTTCTTCACTAAACTTATATTCCTCAAGCAGAGCTCTTTTCATCCATCCGGTTACAAAGTTTGGTCTGAACTCATTGCCGTCGGTTATGTCCTCAATATCAAGCTGCTCACCAAGAGTTGCTGCCAAAGTGCCCGGATTGTCATTGAGTTTTGTTTGGCTGATATGTGACAGTATGATCTTGTTATCAAGTGTTTCTATTAACAGATGCATGCAGAAGCTGTTCGGCAGATAAGGCTCCGATTCATCTCCTCCCGAAATGCCTGTTGAGTACTCAGTCATTAGATCATTGGAATCAACCTCTTTACCATTATTCTTGCCGAATCTGTCCCATATGTAACAGGTCTGGCTCCACTCGGTACGGCCGAAAGACAATAACAGTTTGCGTTCCTTCTTATTAAAGTTTATGGTCTTGGACTTGAGCATAACCCTCGGCAGGTTATTACCTTTCCTGTCAATCTCTTTAAATGCTTTGGTGCCTTTGAAGGCTGAATAATCCGTTTCATTAAAGAAATAACTCTTAAGACCAAATCTGCTGTTGATCTCTTCTTCCGGGAAAAACATATACATGTTGTCTTCGTATGAGTTAACTATGACATTTTCGGGATTCCATCCAAAGATAATGTCACCGCAGACTTCAACGGTCTTACCTTCTCCCCAGCTCAGGCAGCCATTGCCAACCGATTTAACCAGATGCGGGCTGGTGTTTGCCTTCATATAATCAGCAAACTCATCAGATAGTGCTCTTTTCTTGACAATATACGTGGAAATATGGATAAAAGCATTAAATACAAGAATTAATATCAATGACAGGAACGTAAGAAAGCCGCTTAAAGTATCGATAGCAAAAACATGCCTGAGGATCGAGTCGAAGTCAGAAAGGAGGCTGCCTTCAGTATCCGAGATCGTATTGAAGATCAAAGATGTAAAGACAGTGATAAGCACACCGTTAACAGTTGCTCTGTGCTTTCTTGACCACAAATAGACTTTCATTACTCTCTCCCGGCAAAACTAAACATGATTATGATATATCTACCCCCAGCTTATCGGCCCGGGTGTTTCATTCTCATAATCATAAACAGGGTATCCGTTTACAAATACAAACAAAGTGGAGTCCATATTATATGTCTCCCCCGAAACAATAAATATCACTCTGGGATTCTTTACATTACCATTCTGTGCATAGCTGTATAAGAATTGGGCACTGTCCTGAGCTACAGATCTGTATGTATCAGGCTCGTAATTCGCGTCATTATCGCCTTTTACGTAATTATAATAGTCTTTATCACAACCATGAGCCCAGATCCTGTCACCTTCTGTCATGATTATATAATCATAGCCGAACCACTCATTCATGCTTTCTTCAAGTTCGGGCCAGCCGGCACTGAAATCGACCGGACAATCATTATTCAAAGAGTTCGGATCGAGATAAAGATCATCAGAAATCTTATGGAAGGCAACATCTGTTATCTCATCGTATATTATTCCTTTCTGAAGCTCGCTCAGATCGAAAGAAAAATATGTGTAGTTCGGCTTACGGACAGGCATACAGATCGCCAGACCAGAATATTCGTCAACCGTTCCTGTGGAATAATGATAATTGATTCCGCCAATTGTATGTATATGAGTATAAAACAGACGTTCAACAGCATTTTTATCCTCGGAATACTGAAACTCAACAATCTCCGGTTCGGCTGCATCAATATTCGGTGACCATGAACCGACAAGTGTTACGGCTGATTTCACGGTCGCAGTACCGGATACAGAAGTCTCTCCTGTTTCCCTGGTTCTGAAATTATCAGAATCACCATAAGAACACGCTGTGAAATTAAACGCAAAACAGAGACAAATAAATATATACAGAAGACGCTTAATCATTATCTTAACCACCTGCTAATTACACATAAATAATACACCAACCATTAATTATTCATATGCACTATATAAATTTATATTAAGAAAATTGTTTTGGTATACCCTTCAACATACCCTTCAACTAATTTTTAGGCAAGGCATCCTAAGTCCGAGTTGACAGGAAAACGCCTGTGAAAGATTAGGATAATAATCGTTCCTTTTTATTTATTGCTGTCCTAAACCATCACCAAATAGAAATATGCACAAAGATAATTGCATATAAATTTATAATGCTACCTCATTTTCAGAGATAGCATATAAATACATTACATTAAATCAGCCTTATGATAATAAAATACTTTTGCCTGTCAGATAAGGCAATTAAGAACTGTGTGATGTTGAGACAGCATATCAGATATGCAGCCACATAAATAAAATCTGCGTAATTGATGAATCGCTTTGCAATCACAGGAAAAGAACGGAAAGCATAACGTTGGATAATTCCTATAAAAACATCGATGACGCTTTTCAATCGTTTGTAAGAACAGAATCATTTATCAGTTCAAATGTACCGGCATTGTTTTCAAAAGATTATCAGTTAAGTTTCCGGAAAAAACTTATTAAGTATAGCCTTGGTTATTACAACCAGTCCAAGACGGTTACCGGAACACCCAAACGCGAATACAGAGCCGGGCTTAGGCAAAATATTATTGAGACAGGAAAAAAGTTCAACGTTAATGAATTTGGTTCTCGGATTAAGCTGGCATATAGTATGGTATGCAAATGCCCGTTTCTTCTGGATCTGTTCTATCCGGGATATACCTTTTTGAGCAGAGTTTTTAGGAAAAGAAAAGCATAATAGGAACAATTTGGGGATCAACGGTTTGGATAAAAAGAGAAGCGTTCTGAATGTAAGTGTTTCTATCACTTCAAAAGTCATTTTGCTCTTTGCCGCTTTATTCGTAAGGCATCTTCTTATCCAATGCATAGGAAATGACGTTAACGGCTTAAACTCCCTTTATACTGATATCTTAGGCGTTCTGGCTGTTGCAGATCTGGGCGTCGGCAGAGTTATCATCTATTCAATGTACGGCCCTATCGTCAGCGGCGACAGAGTCAAAGTTACTGCTTTGTATTGTTTGTACAAACGCATATACAGGATCATCGGTCTGATAATCCTTTGTGCCGGACTACTGGTAACGCCTTTTCTTCCTTTGCTGATAAGTGATTACAAGGATCTGAATCCCGGCATCAATGTGTATCTAACATTTGTACTTATGCTCATATCCGTTGTTATCAGTTATTTCTACAGTGCGAAAACAGCTCTTATCGAAGCCCATAAAGATAACTACATTACTACAGGGATAAATACTGTATCCAGTATAGTCATATATATTCTTCAGATCGCTTCCATCCTGCTGTGGCATTCATTTACCGCATTCATCATTTGCAAGATCATCGGAACCTTGTTGATATGGGTTTTATCCAATATCGCATCCCGCCGGAAATACAGCGATATCCTAAGCACATGGGAGTTATTGGACAAAGACACAGAAAAAGAGATCATACGCAATATCAAAGCCATGTTCATGCATAAAATCGGAACCATAATGGTTAATGGAGTGGACAGCATTATCATTTCCGTATTTATCGGAGTAGTGAGCCTTGGGAAATATAATAACTACACTTACATTGCAGGTATTCTTGCCGGAACGATCGCCTTGTTCTTCTCCCCTCTTACATCCGTTATCGGTCATTTGTGCGCATCGAAAAACGCCGAAAACATAAAGCGGTACTTCAGTTTTTTCTATTCGTTGAACTTTGCGCTGGGACTGGTATTCTTCCTTGGTTATTATGCCATTATCGATGGACTTGTATCTCTTTGCTTCGGCGAAGGGCTTGAGATAATAAGACCGATAGTTTATATAATTACACTCAATCAATTTACAATGTATATGCGAAACGCACAGCTCCTGTTCAGAAATGCCTCCGGCACGTTCTATAACGACAGATGGAAGCCGCTGACTGAAGGTGTTGTTAATCTGGTCCTTTCACTTATACTTGTGAATGTTTTATCCGATGATATCCGCATAGTCGGCGTTATCCTTGCAACTGTCATAACAACGCTTTTTATCTGTCATACCGTTGAACCGCACATTATTTTCCGGCATGTGTTCAACTGTTCACCGAAGTCTTTTTATATAAGGAACTATCTGTATATTGCACTTTTTACGGCTTGTCTTTGCTTAATGACATTCATCAAAGAGAATACCAGTATTGGAGCAGAATATATGGGATTCACAGGAATCCTGGTATATGGGTTTATTTCTGTAGGTATATCGATAATAGCACTTGGGTTAGTTGCAGTAATTGATAAAGAGTTTGCTACAAACAAATATACCTTCACTTCCTCAAGTGTATACAGATCAGAATAACGCATTGTAGGACCGGACCAATCCACCTCAACATTATCGCCGGGTTTGTGTTCCAGGTGATTCGTCAGCTTGCTGGTTATCGTATATTCCCGATACCCCTCGCAAAACTTCGTATAACCTACAGGAAGTGTTTCATCCTCACGGCACTTATCCTGATACTCTTCCCAC
Source organism: Oscillospiraceae bacterium (assembly GCA_902776845.1). GTDB lineage: Bacteria > Bacillota > Clostridia > Saccharofermentanales > Saccharofermentanaceae > Saccharofermentans. The sequence goes on along the minus strand of CACYRM010000034.1, from coordinate 1,319 downwards.
AGGAGCTTTAATGTTACGCCTGTTCCGCCAAGAGCTTTGTGTATTGACTCGTAGTCAGGAAGAGCATACATCGTCTCGTTAACGTGCTTATCGGGGTATACAAGACGATAAACCTCATCAGGGTCTAAGAACTGGATATCCTTAAATCTGATGTCTTTCTCTTTGGCTATCCTGAAAACATCGCTCACTGAATGTTTCGAGATATGCTGGGAACTGGCTATCTGGTTGACATATAACCCAGATTCTCGAAGCTCAAGAATGAGCTTCACACAAATCTTTCTTGCCATATGTAGTGGCCTCCTTGTAAAAATTCAGGGGATTTCCCCTGTAGAAATATTTTACAAGGTGGTGCCGAACTGCGAATCCCCGGTGCTAATGCGAGAATTGATAAACGGTGCTAAAGCGTGAAACGGTGGTGCTCAACCGCGTATTACTGGTGCTCCGCGCGCGAAATAATCACCCTGCATAAGCCAGTTAAATTGCGTCCATGTGAGAGGTTTCACCTCAGATGCTTTGCGCGGCCAGCGGAATCTGCCTGACTCCAATCTCTTATAAAGAAGTACGAAACCGTCGCCTTCCCACAAGAGTATCTTGATCCTGTCTGACTTACCGCCGCAGAACAGAAAAATGCTCTTGCTGAACGGATCCAGGTGATACTGGCTTTGTACCATAGCGGCTAACCCGTCTATGGATTTCCTCATATCTGTCTTACCGCAGGTTATATAGATGTTCTCAGCAATGCTGATGTCTCCTACCATGCTGTCTTTACCGCACGGAGAAGAGATATTATCGTATTTTCAGATGCGCCATCTGGTATGTCTATCGACAGGCCGTCGATGTGTATCGTTATGTTCGAAGATGTAATTGCTTGCTGAGGTACTACAGGCAGCGGTGCAATCTCTGGGATAAGATCTTCCTTGTGTTCTTCGATAAACATCGAGCGTAGTTTACGAAGACGATAGTAGTAGGTCTTATAACCAACAAAGTTTTCTTTGCACCAAACTCTGACCGGGAGGCCGCTGTTCCGACAATCCTCCACCATGGTAATCCATTCAGCGTACTTAACTTTATTTTTCAAAGTGGCTATCTTGTCCATTTAGACCTCCTTAGACACTGTCCAACGAAGTCTAAAATGGTCTAATTAGACCTGATTGGACACTTTCCAAAAAGTATCCCATGAACGTCGGGGCGGTTAAAGACACCGTGTTATTAAGCGCTTACTGTCCAACAATATTGCCGAGAATGCGATCAGACCTTTTACGGTCGGCCGCAAGAACTGGCTGTTCGCAGATACACCTAAAGGCGCAAAAGCCAGCGCA
>CACYRM010000033.1 GCA_902776845.1 Oscillospiraceae bacterium | reverse complement strand
TCATCACTCCTATCGCTATGGAGCAGGGTCTTAAGTTCGCTATCCGTGAGGGTGGTCACACAGTAGGCGCTGGTACAGTTTCTACAATCATCGAGTAATCGATAGAACTGAATCATTGTTTGATCAGAGGCTGTCTCAAAGAGGCAGCCTCTTTTTATGGGAGATATCAGGATAAGGGGCTTTTTTGCGCATTTAAAGGGAAAATAGCTTTCCTGTAAGATGTTTGAAATATGCTTACCTACTTTTTGCCTTAATTTTGATGCAGATTTGATATTTCGCGACACTACAATCAAACTGATTTTAAACCTGTAAAAAGGGGATAAAGGAGAATTAGAATGAAAAGAACAGTTTTGAAGATAACATCAACTCTTCTTGCCGCTTCGATGGTATTGTCATTTGCCGCATGCAGCAAGCAGGGAAAGTCCGGCGGTGCCAGGAGTAACGGCAGCAGCAGCGGCAGCGGAAAAGAGAGCCACAGCGGCGACAAGGTATCAGATGATACCCCGTGGTTCGACGGAAAGATCACCGATGTGGTCATTCCTTTCGACAGCAGCAAGCCGGTTGAATACACTTACCCGAGACTGGCAGGTATTGATGACAAGTACATTGTTGTTTTCCTGAACGGATATTATCAGATGCCCAACGGCAATGATATCGACTGGGAGAACTTCAACTATAACGATTATTCGATCAATATCCTCGGAGTAATGGACAGGAATTCAAAGGAGATAGTCAACACTATCGACATTTCCAAGAGCATTCCGAAGAACGGTTATGTCGAAGGCGTTTCCTATAAAGACGGCAAGGCTACTTTAAGGATCTCCACTTATGATGATATCACCTATAATATGTCGACCATCGAGACGGATATCGATCCTATAAGCGGAAATGAATTGGATAAGCGTGATATCGTGGTTGATGAAGAAGGAAACGGCGTTGAGCGTACATTTTTCGCCGGCGGTTATAAAGTCGAGACATCGATCAACTGGGATAACAATGACAACGCTTTCTATGTAATATACGTAACTTCACCTGAAGGCGATAAGAGCACGGTAAAGCTTAAGGAGGAAGGCGTAAACATCTACGATATTCCTGTCATCCTGCCGATCGGAGACGATGTTGCGCTTGTACCTGCAAGCACGGATAAAGATTACAAATATTACGAGTTGAATCTCAAGAACGGCACGATCGAGGCTACGGACGAGAAGAAGTACGACTGGCTCGATCTGGACAGCATCTATTCCTCCTTCTCGGGTCCTGACGGAAGTGTTTATTATGCTACAGCTACCGGAATCTCAAAGATCGATATCAAGAAAAAAGCTACTGAAGAGATATTCAACTACAGCTGGTGCGGAATAAACAGAAGCCTTCTCAATTATCTTGAGATCGTTGACTGCTCTGATGATTCCTTCGTTCTCGCCGGCGAGAGATACAATATGAGCCCTTATTCAACTTCCGACCAGAGTACTTTTATGGTTGTTGAATTCAATAAGGCTTCGAAAAATCCCCACGCCGGAAAGACTATCCTTGAGATGTACAGCTCTTACGGCTACGTTGAATACAATATCGGCGAAGCTATCCTCGATTACAACGAGTCCAGCAAGGACTACTTCATTGAAGTCACAGACCGTTATTCCCAAGTTGAAGATATAGACTACAACAACATAAACAGTGATGATGAATGGCAGAACGCGTCACTCAAGTCCAGTGCGGAGATGAGCAATGCTCTTGCAATGGATATTATGAACGGCGAAGGACCCGATCTCCTTCTGAATACGAGTGAGCTTGGTCAGCTGAATAATACAAATTACCTTGTGGATCTTACGCCTTATGTCGGAAATCTCGATTCTTCCAAGTATTTCACAAATGTTCTGGAAGCTTCCAAGGTTGACGGCAAGCTTTACCAGTTCCCTCTGTGCTTCATGATCGACGGTATCCAGACAGATTCCAAGTATGCCGGAGCTTCGGGTGTCGGTTTTACAACAGAAGAATATGAGAAGTTCCTCAATGAGGCCCTGAACGGAAAAGATATCATTCCTTATGGACAGGCACTGTATTTTACTACGCTTTTTGAAGGCATGAGCGAAAAGTTCATCCAGAACGGCAAGGCTGACTTTACAGGTCCTGAATTTGCCCAGCTTGCTGATTATGTAAAGAACAATGTCCAGGAATCAAGCAAATCCTGGGACGAGATGTATGCAGATGATGATGTTTACTACGATGGTAATTATACTTATGGTGTAGGCGCTCCGGTCAAGGGCGATATCGGATACTCCGATCAGACAGCCGTTTATGCTAATACCTACGGTCTCAGCAGTTACTTTATCACTATGGCCCAGACAGGCGGCTCAACTGCGATCCTCGGAATCCCTTCAACAGACGGACGCGGTCCCCGTGTATCACCTTATGTCTCGGTCGCTGTCTCAGCACAGGCCCAGGATGTCGAAGCATGCGGAGACTTCATTAAGCTCCTTATGTCAGATGAGATCCAGACAAACATGGCTGAGAACGATAACTTCGTATTAAGCAGGGAAGCTTTCAGAAAAGCAGGAGCGTCAGCGATCGATTACTACAACGGCGAAGGCGGAGAAGGTATGTTCGGTTACGACTGGAACACAGGTATGCCCATTGAGAATCCTATCAAGTTCTCCGATAAGAATCTTGATGATATGGAAAAGATAATCGACAGCTGCTCCGGCATGACTTCTCCCGATGCTGCGATCAGCCTCATCCTCGCCGAAGAGATGCAGCCCTACTTCATCGGCCAGAAGAGCCTTGATGACGTTATCAAGATCGCCCAGGACAGAGTACAGAAGGTTCTGGACGAGAGAGGCTGATATTTTCGAAAAAAATATAAAATAACAGAGCGGGGCATCTCATGGCTAGAAGTGAGGTGCCCCGTTTATATGTCGCAAATCTAAATAATTTGAAACCTTTTTGATGCTGATTTGATGATATGAAGTCTTACAATCAGTGTATATCTACAATATGGGAAGAATAGGAGATAGTAATATGAAAAAGCATTTCGCCAAAGCAATTTCGGCGTTGCTTGCTTTGTCCATGATCTTTTCGGTCGCTTCGTGCGGAAAGAAAAAGTCAGACAACAAAGGCAACAGCGGAAAGAAGATCACAGACGACACACCCTGGTTCGATGCGGAGATCTATGATGTGGACCCGGGCCTTGATAAAGAACGTGAGATCGAATACACATATTCAAGGTTTGTCGGTTCTGATGAGAATTACACAGCCATCCTGACCAACGGCAATTACAAGATACCGGATAATATTGACTGGAGTAATTATAACTACGCGGATTATTCGATTTCCGTTTTATCCGTAATAGACAGGGCTACAAAGAAGACCGTCAAGACGATCGACCTGAATAAAGATATCGGTTCCTCAGAATATGCAGAGAATGCCCGCTATATGAACGGAAAGCTCACGGTGATCTATACTGCTTATAATGAGCAGACCTGGGATATGACCGTTAGAGAGAAGGATATAGATGTTTCTTCCGGAAATGTCACTGATACCCGTGATATAGGGAACACCGGCGTATTCCAGAGATCTTTCAGGGTCGGGGAATACATGGTGGAAACGGAATCAAATTGGAATTCGGAGTTATCTTTTTTCAACCTGAACATCATTTCGCCTGACGGAAGCAAACAGACTGTAGAGTTAAAAGACGACCGCAAGAGCGTTTATGAGATATCCGCTGTTATTCCCTTAAGCGACTCAGCGGCTTTGGTCATCGCGTATAATGAGAACGGAAATGCTTATTATGAACTTGACCTCAAAACAGGCAATTTAAAGGAGACGGACAGCAAGGAATATGAATGGCTTGATCTGAGCATCCTTTATAACACGTTTAACGGTTCTGACGGTAATGTTTACTATACGACACCTTCCGGCATCTCAAAGATCGATATCAAGAAAAAGACCGACGAGGAGATATTTAATTACAGCTGGTGCGGTATCAACAGAAATATCCTGACCAATCTCCAGATTGCCGAGGTAACGGAGGATTCATTCCTTCTTTGCGGAGAGCAGTATAAACTGAATCCTTTCACGCAGATAGCCGGTCTGTCAGGCTCAGAGTTATATGTTATTGAGTTCAGCAAGGCCGCCAAAAATCCCCATGCCGGCAAGACTATCCTTGAGATGTATTCCTCCTACGGATACACGGATGATGCCATTGCCAATGCCATCCTGAAATATAACGAGACAAACAGCAATTACTATATTGAAGTAGTCGACAGATACAAGAATACAGCCTCTTATGATTACGAGAACATGAACAGCGACGACGATATGGAGACCCAGTGGCTTAATTACAGCACTGATCTCAGCAACAAGCTCGCTATGGATATCATGAACGGCGAAGGACCTGATATGCTGCTGGATGTAAGCTCTTTCGGGCAGCTGAATAATACAGATTACCTTACGGATCTTACACCTTATGTGGGAACTCTCGATCCGGACAAATACTTCACGAACATTGTCGATGCCGCAAAGGTCGGCGGCAAGCTCTATAACCTGCCGGTATGTTTCGGTATCGAGGGAATCCAGACTGATTCCAAATATGCGGGCAAATCCGGAGTCGGTTTTACGACCGATGAGTATGTGACATTCCTCAAGGAGACTCTGAACGGAACAGATGTCATCAGCTCAGGTCAGGCTATGTATTTCGCAAAGCTGTTTAATTCCATGAACGGCCGCTTCATAGTAAACGGCAAGGCTGATTTCTCCGATCCGGATCTGGCAGCTCTTGCTGAATATGTTAAGGATAACGTTCAGGAAAGCAGCACTTCCTGGGACGAACAGGAAGAAGAAAACTACGGTTACAGCACATACGTGCTCTACGGCTATAATACCAGTGACAACGGACTTGCCATGTACACGGACTGCAGCAGCTACTATTCCTATTTCAGAAATCTGGAGCAGCTGAACGGCGCATCGGCTATTCTCGGACTTCCTTCGGTTGACGGACACGGACCTATGGCCAATCCTTATACTTCGATCGCAGTATCATCCCAGGCATCTGATGTTGACGCATGCGGAGAATTCATAAAGATGCTGATGTCAGACAGCGTCCAGGAGGAGTTTGCCATGGACCAGGGAGACATCGTTCTCAGCCGTGCTGCCTTCAGAAAGGCCGGAGAAGCCGCAATCGAGTATTACAACAAAGAGGGCGGTGTCGAGATCAACCAGTATGACCAGTACGGAAATCCGATACCTCCCAGGAACAGCCTCAAGTTCAACACTGCGCAGCTTGATGATCTCGAAAACATAATCCTGTCCTGCACGGCAATGGATGTGGAGGACGCTGCGATCAACCTTATCCTCGTTGAGGAAATGCAGCCTTACTTCGCAGGGCAGAAGGATCTTAAATCGGTACTTGAAGTTGCTCAGGACAGAGTTCAGAAGGTATTGGATGAGCGCGGCTGATACTTTCGATTACAAATAATGACTTCAACGGGGCATCTCATGGTTTGAAGTGAGGTGCCCCGTTTTTGGGATTTGCAGTTTGCCGTCACGTTTTTCCTCCGGATCGTGACGGATTTTTGCAAATTGAGGGTGATTTGCAGCTTTTTGTCATGATTCTTCTCTGAGTCGTGACGGTTTTTCGCACACGTCATTTTGCGAAAAGATCTTTTGTTGAAGATGACTTCAATAATATAGGCTGCCCGTAAGGACAGCCTTTAACATTTGTTTTTACGTAGAACTATCAGACAGCAGGCTTAGCTGCGGGTCTTGTGGGAGCAGCCTCTGATCCCGGCCTGCCTGCAGCAGGTCTCATAGGAGCCGCTTCAACAGCGGGAGTCGGATTCAGATCAAATTCAAGCGCGGGCTTAGCCGGCTCGGGATCTGCGATACCTGCGGCAGCTCTGAGCTTAGCGATCTCTTCAGCCTTGGCTGCAGCGATGCGTGCCTCTTCCTCAGCCTTGGCAGCAGCGGCCTTTGCTTTCTGCTCGGCAAGGAGAGCAGCCTGTCTAGCTTCTTCAGCCTTGGCGGCTGCAATACGTGCTTCCTCAATAGCCTTCTCGGCAGCGAGACGAGCTTCCTTCTCTGCCTTCTCTGCTGCAATGCGGGCATCTTCCTCTGCCTTCATCTGGTTAGCGGAATCAAGATCACCCTGTGCCTTAGCAAGAGCGAGCTTGGCAGCCTCATATTCTGCGGATGCTGCTTCCTCTTCCTGTGTGGCTGTAACAACAGCAGCCTTGGACTCGAGTTCAACCTTCTCTGCCTCAATCCTTGCTCTCTCGTCAGCCTTTCTGCGCTCTGTGATCTTAGCTTCCTCTGCTGTGAGAGCGGCAGCTGCCTTCTCTTCTTCTTCAGCCTTTGCAATAGCGATCCTTGCGGCTTCTTCAGCCTTGTTGGCCGCATTGCGTGCTTCTTCGGCTCTCTTAACTGCCTCAAGGGTAGCTGCCTTGGCGAGATCTTCCTTGGCGATCGTGGCTTCCTCAGCCTTGCGTGCTGCGATAAGTGCTTCCTCGGCAGCGGTAACTGCGCTTCTGCACTCTACGACCTTTGCTGCTGCGCTCTTAGCCTTCTGGCTGGCGCGGCGCTCTTCTGTCTGGGCTCTCAAAGCAACGGACTGCGCAAGGGCAAGTGCTGACTGAGCGGCACTTCTTGCGGGCTGAGGTACAGGACGCTCAACGCGCTCAACTACCGGCTTGCTGCTGTCAACGACTTCAACTTCCTTCTCTTTCTGCTGCTGTTCAGCAACATACTGAGCATGATTGATGGAAGCGGACTTCGGACGCTTGATCGGCGGCTTTAATCCGACAGGAGTGATATCGTTCTTTGATGAGTCGGCACCCTTCTGTTCTTCCTTACGTCTTGCTTCGGCAGCTTTACGCATCTCGATCTGCGCCTTTGCGGCTTCAGCACGCTCTCTTGCGAGCTGAGCAGCAGCGGAATTTGATCCTGTTGTGTGCGTGCCCGAAGCACCGGGACGTCCCGACGTCTGCAGATTAGCGATATTAGGGTTCGCTGCTCTTACATCCGGAGTGACGGAAGACTGACCGGCGCCCTGTGTTGCCAGACCGCCGCTGAATGTGTCTTTTCCCTTAAATACGTTACCCAAAATGTTTGCCATCCCTTTGCCCCCTGAATGTCAAGATTTTGTAAAAATATTGTTAATTCTCATTACTTAATTTATTATACGTTGCCCCGATATTTTTTCAAGACATTTTGACTCATATCCGGACCATTTTTAAGGACAATTTTGTGCAAATAAGCAAGTTCCGGCAATTGATTTTGGGAAAGGACCATAAAATGCCGTTTTATGTTTAGAAATACTTTACAACGGGTTTAACAGAGTGTATAATTGCGCACGTTGTCAGTTTAGTGTTAGTAAACTCTGAGTTTAGGACGGGCAAAGTTATGGAGATCGGATCAAAGATAAAAAATCTCAGATTACAGAAGGGTCTGACCCAGGAGGAACTGGGTGACAGATGCGAGCTCTCAAAGGGGTTCATATCTCTTCTGGAGAGCGATAAGACTTCACCTTCAATGGCCACGCTTGAGGACATCCTGAACGCTCTCGGAACTGATTTTTCGCACTTCTTCAGGGAGGAATCCAGATCAAGAGTCGTTTTCGGCAAGGATGATTATTCGGTGAAGCAGGATCAGGATCTTAAGAACGAGATCTGCTGGCTCATCCCTAATGCCCAGAAGAATGAGATGGAACCGATCCTCGTAACGATCGAACCGGGCGGTTCGACATATCCGGACAACCCGCATGAGGGAGAAGAGTTCGGTTATGTGATAGAAGGCGTAATAACAGTAGTTACGGATAATGAAAGATTTCAGGCGAAGAAGGGCGAGAGCTTCTATCTTGCCTGCGACAAACCTCACTTCCTTGAGAATAACACGGGACGGAGCGCGAAGGCTATCTGGATATCTTCGCCGCCGAGTTTCTGATCAGGGCGGAATAATATTTTCGGGAGAGGATGAATAAATGCAGTACAACCAGATCTTAGAAGACAGCACAGGCAGCGAGCACATCATTGAGATTAAGAACCTTTGCAAGAGTTTTGACGGCACAAAGGTCCTTAAGGATATTACTTTCTACATCAGAAATAACGAATTCATCACACTTCTGGGACCTTCAGGATGCGGCAAGTCAACGACGCTCCGTATCATTGCGGGTTTTGAGACCGCGGATTCGGGCATTGTTAATTTCGAGGGCAAGGACTTAAAGAGCGTTCCCGCGAATAAGAGAAATATCAACACCGTTTTCCAGAGATATGCTCTTTTCCCGCATCTCAACGTTTTCAATAACGTCGCGTTCGGCCTTAAGATCAAGAAGGTCAACAAAAAAGAGATCGAGCAGAGAGTTAACAAGGCTCTGGAGACAGTAGGCCTTGCAGATTACGGCGAGAGATATATCGACCAGCTCTCCGGCGGCCAGATGCAGAGAGTCGCCATCGCGAGAGCCATTGTCAACCGTCCGAGGATCCTTCTTCTCGACGAGCCTCTTGGCGCTTTGGATCTCAAGATGCGAAAAGAGATGCAGATCGAGCTCAAGGAGATGCAGAAGGAATTAGGCATCACTTTCGTATATGTAACGCACGACCAGGAAGAGGCCCTGACAATGTCAGACACGATCATTGTCATGAAGGACGGCATCATCCAGCAGATCGGCACACCCATCGATATCTACAACGAACCCAAGAACGCTTATGTTGCGGACTTTATCGGCGAATCGAATATCGTTGCCGGCACCATGAAGAAGGACAGGGAAGTAGTTCTCTCGAGCGGCATCACATTCGAATGCGTTGATCCGATGTTCCCCGAGTTCACGGAAGGCATTGCCAACCTTGTTGACGTTGTAATCAGACCCGAGGACTTTTATGTTGACGAGGAGGCTGAAGGCAGGATCAACGGAACGGTAGAATCCCTTGTATTTAAGGGCGTTCACTACGAGATGATCGTAAGATCCGACGACGGTATCGAGTGGCTTGTCCAGAACGTTGACCCGTCAAAGGTAGGAAGCCGTGTAGGCCTTTATGTCGATCCCGACGATATCCAGATCATGAGAAGATCGGAGCTCTCTCCGGAATTCGGAAGCTTCGGTCTCAAGCATCCCGCTGCGGAAGAGAGCAGTGAAGCCAAGGAGATCAAGGCCAACAGCATCGGAGAGAACGTCGTCGAAGAGGGCGATGTCAAGAAAGACGAAGATGCAGAGGATGCGGAGGTTGAGACAGCAGATAAATGACTGAACTCAAGGCCAGATTAAAAGTAATGCCGGTTCATGCGTTCGTCATGATCTTCGCGGCAGTTTACTCATTTGCGAGCATCTTTATTCCGATGTTCGAGCTGTTTATACAGTATGTGCCTTTCCGCACATATTCGCTTTTCACGCTCCTTCTTAATCCGAGGGTCTTTACCAGGATCAGGAGCGGATCGGTCAATCTGAATTTCCAGAGCTTTGCGGCATGGGCTTTCGTCATTACGATCGTTCTTGCGGTCGCAGCGCTTACGCTCTCACTCTCTTATCCCTTCTACTACAATTCCAGCAAGAAGAGAAAGATCGGCTATTTCAGCGTTTTCGCGCTCTTCGTTGGACGCGCTGCGGCACATGTCATAACACTGTCCAAGATGGTTTCCGAGCAGATGATCACCGACAACAATCTCACGCCCCAAAGGCTCTATGTCGCACAGTCTTTTGCAGGCAACCTCATGGTGATCGTGCTCTTTATCGGTGCTGCCGCCTGCCTTTACGGCGCGCTGAACCTCAAGATGAACTACAAGATCTTTGCATATCCTTATCTTGCGTGGATCGTTATCTTTACGATCCTGCCGCTGATCCTTATCCTCTTCCGCGCTTTCTTCAAGAAGGCAGCAGGCGGCGGATATGAGTTCACGACAGCAGGCTTCGCGGTCCTGTTCCAGAACAAGACCGTAACCACAAGATTCTACGGCACGGACGTTGTCCTTCAGGAATATTTCTCGATCTTCCTGAGAAGCCTTGATTACGCATTGTGGACGACGATCGGATGCCTTCTGCTCGGCTATCCAGCAAGCTATATCCTTGCCAGAAGATCAAAGAGCAAGAGACAGAGCGGCTCAAGACTTCTGATGCTCTTCGTATTGCCGATGTGGATGAATACGATGCTCAGGACATATGCATGGCGCGCGTTCTTCAGCGAGACCGGAGTCCTCAATACGATCCTTCAGCAGTGGGGCGCGATCGATGCTCCGATCCTGTTCCTGAAGAATGAAGTATTGGCAGACATAATAACCAAGCTCGTCATGACAAACGACTTCCTGCCGTTCATGATCCTGCCGCTCTATTCCGTACTCGTAAAGCTCGACGACAGCCTGTCAGAAGCAGCTCTCGACCTCGGCGCGACAAAAGTGCAGACGTTCCTCAAGGTTACTTTCCCGCTGTCACTGCCGGGTGTTATCTCCGGTATCCAGATGGTCTTCATGCCTTCGCTCACGTTCTACATGATCCCCGATATCCTTAACGAGGGCTCGAAAACAACGATCGGCACGACCGTCCAGAACTTCATCCTAAACGAGAGTACGACATACAACCAGGCGGGCAACGTTCTTTCACTGCTCCTGCTCATCTTCGTTCTCATCACGATGGGAATCTTAAGAGGCCAGGATAAGGAAGCCGGAGGAGGTATGGCATTATGAAGATTGCGAAAAAGATCATCCCCGATATCTACCTTCTGCTTTTGCTGATATTCATCTATCTTCCGATAGTTGTACTGATCGTATATTCGTTCAACAAACTGCCGAAGTCCTTTATCTGGGGCGGTTTCACGTTAAATAACTACAAGAGCCTTTTCAAGGGTTCTGACGGAAGCGGCATCCTCGAATCTCTTCTTGAGACACTCAAGGTCGCTTCGATCGCCGCAGTCGCTTCGACGGCTTTCGGTGTTGTCAGCTCACTTGGTCTTGCATATCTTAATAAGAAGCTTCAGAACCTCGCCATGACGATGACATATGTTCCGAACGTAATGCCCGATCTCGTAACCGGTATCTCGTTCATGCTCCTGTTCTCGTTCCTCGGCGTACAGAAGAGCGAGTTCACGCTGATCATGTCGCACATCGCGCTCTGTGTTCCTTTCGCTATCCTGTCGATAAGCCCCAAGATCAAGCAGCTCGACAAGAGCCTTACTGAGGCGGCAATGGATCTGGGCGCGACACGTTTCCAGACACTGAGACTGGTCATCATTCCCGAGATCATGCCGGGCATACTTTCATCGGTGCTTCTCACATTTACGCTCTCGATCGATGACTATCTCATCAGCAACTTCAATGTCGACAGCTCCATCCAGACTCTGCCGATGATGATCTACTCCATGGCTAAGCTCGGCGTCAATCCGAAGATGAACGCCCTGACGACACTGATGTTCGGCGCGGTACTTATCCTCATGGTCCTGTCGAACCTGTCATCTTTCAAGAAGTCAAAGCCTGCGAAAAAGGGTAAATAAACAGGCTTTCCGGGTGAGGGGTTTTCGCGCCCGGAACAAATATATAAACAAGCAAATGAGCATAAAAGGAGAGTAAAGAAATGAACAAGAACGTAAGGAAAGTGATCGCTTCGGCAACATCTGCCGTAATGGCCGGTGTAATGCTCCTGCCCGCGGGATGTGCAAAGAAGCAGCAGCTCGTTATCTACAACTGGGGCGAGTACATCGCTGAAGACACCATTGCCAAATTTGAGGCCAAGTATCCCCAGTATGATGTCGTTTACAGAACATTCGAGACGAACGAGACAATGTATCCCAATCTCGAGAACGGTTATGACGTTATCATCCCTTCGGATTACATGGTTTGCCGTCTCATCGAAGAGGACTGGATCCAGCCCCTTGAGTGGTCAAAGCTTCCCAATGTCACGAAGTATATGGATCCTATGTTCAACGAGGTTACTTATACCGATAATGCCGAAATCTCAAGCCAGGTCCTTGATTACGCAGTACCTTATATGTACTGCACAGTAGGTCTTGTCTATGACGCAAACAAGATCACGCTTCCTGAAGGCACAACAGATCCCGCTGTCATCTGGGATATCCTCTTCAATACAAATGCCGGTTACAGTGTAGGTATGCTGGATTCTATGCGTGAGTCCATCGGTACCGCTCTTAATTACTATGGTTATTCCATAAACTCCATGAACGATGACGAGCTCAACAAGGCTCTTGACCTTCTCGTTGCGCAGAAGAGCGCTCTTCACCCTGCTTACGGTGTAGACAACCTTAAGGATAAGGTTGCCGCAGGCGAGCTCGCCGCATGCATGTCCTGGTCAGGCGATCACATCATCATGCTCGAGAGGATCGAGGAACTCGGCAACGATGACATCGATCTCCGCTTTGTTCTTCCCGCAGGCTCCAACTGGTCTGTCGACATGATGTGCGTTCCCACAAACTGCAAGAACTATGACGGCGCAATGGATTTCATCAACTTCATGTACGATCCCGAGATCGCATACGAGAACTGCGATTATGTAGGTTATTCGACACCTAACACCGCAGCAAAGGATATGCTCGATCCCGAAGTCTCAGGCAACATCTACTACTATCCCGATGAAGATGTTTTCGCTTCTCTGGAATTCTATTACACATCTGACGCTCTTGAGGAAAGATACACAGAGCTCTGGAACACTGTAAAAGCAAGCGCGTAAGCGTTATATACATCCTTATCAGTCGCGGGCCGCATCCTCAGGGGTGCGGCCTGCTTGATTTTGGGGTGGAGGGTGTCTCTTAATTATGCGTTTTTTGCGTTTATGCAATTATGTCCTCAAAATTTGCCATGAAATTGCATAAAAAGCCCTTTTTGTGCAATTTTGGACGCAAATAGAGGCTGGAAATTGCATAGCCTGATATTTTTTCTGTCCTGAAGAGTTTAATTTATCTTTTTCGAAAATTGAGACCAGTCTCATTTACCCCTAAAAAGTCTCAACTTCTCGAAAATGCAACATTTCCCGTTTTTGACAGCATATAATTGTCCAAAAATCAGACAGGGGGATCAGGAAATGGCAGTTAACTTTTCTAAAGCCCTTAATGAAAGATATGAATTGCTGACAAAAAGCATTGAGGATATCGACAAAAAGATCAAACAGCTGCCTGAAGGCTGGGTCAATGTAAGGGAACGCAATGGTAAAGCATATTATTATCTTGCAGGTTCTCATTCGGAAGAAAAGTATCTGTCCTGTGAAGAGAGTAAGATCATCGGAGATTTGCTTCAGAAGAATTACCTTAAAGAAGTTAAGCGCATGGCAAAACGGGAATTGGATGCCATCGGGAAAATGAGGGCATTATATCCGGCGATTAAAGCCGAAGATATTTATGACAATCTTCCCGAAGGCCGGAAAAGATATGTTGTGCCAATCACACTGTGTGATGAAGCTTATGCAGAGAAATGGATGAATACCCCTTACAGACACAAGCCGTTTAAGAAAAATGCGCCTGAGTTTTACACAGCCAAGGGGGAACGCGTCAGGTCAAAGTCGGAAGTGATCATTGCCGACAGGCTGGCAGCGAAAGGAATACCGTACAGATACGAATGTCCGCTTAAGGTCAGAAAAAAGACGATCCATCCTGATTTCACAATACTGAGGATGAGTGACCGGCGGATACTCTATCATGAGCATTGCGGAAAGATGGATGATCCGGATTACAAAGAAGACATGGTGGAAAGGGTCAACGACTACAGTGCGGTCGGAATCATCCTGGGAGACAGGCTGTTCTGCACATTTGAATCCGACAACACTCCTTTTGATGTCAGAACGATAGACAGACTGATAGACATGCACTTCAGATGAAGCGGACTGCAATCAGAAGTCAGAAAAAATGTTGATTTAACAGTGTTAAACGCCGTATTTACAGGGCTTTTACTGTGCCGCGAAGAACGTGCCGACGTCGTCCTGGTCGACGATCTTCTCAAGCACCTGAATGCCTGCACCGTCAGCGATTACACCCATAATACCGTTCTCGGTGACCTTGCTCATGGCAGTGATCTTGGTGGCCATGCCGCCTGTGCCGAGCCAGGAACCCTTGCCTGCGGTGAAGTCGAGCATCTCGGGTGTGACCTTGTCGACATAGGAGATACGCTCAGCGTCAGAGTTCTCGCGGGGGTTGGAATCATAAAGACCGTCAACGTCAGAGAGGATTACGAGCAGATCGGCATTTGCAAGGACTGCAACGTCGGCAGACAGCGTGTCGTTGTCGCCGAAAGTGCCGTTGTGCATGATCTCCGTTGTCGATACGGAGTCGTTCTCGTTGATGACGGGGATTATCCTCATTTCGAGAAGGGTCTCGATGGTATTGGTAACGTTAGCTCTTGTGAGCTTGTCGGTGATGCCGTCCTTGGTAAGAAGGATCTGGCCGCAGCGGTAGGAATATTCGGAAAAGCTTCTTGCATAAGCGTTCATGAGCTCGCACTGGCCGACGGAAGCGATCGCCTGTTTCTCACGGGTTGTGGAAGGGCGCTCCTTGAGGTCAAGATAGCCGATTCCCACGCCGATAGCGCCGGAACTTACGAGAAGCACTTCTTTTCCGCGGTTCATAAGATCGGAGATAGAACGGCAGAGCCTGTCTATGTTGCCGAGGTTCATCTTGCCGTTGTCATATGTGAGTGTCGAAGTGCCGACTTTGACTACGATCCTTTTCGCAAAGTTGACCGGGGTGCGTGATCCGCTGTATTTGCTCAAAGCAGTTCTCCTTAAAAATATTAATAATCAAGCCAAATAAGAATAAACTCTTGTCTGATAAATTGCAAGAAAAGAGTTATTCCTGAGGCGAAAAAGGCATTTTTAACGGTATTTATCCGTTAATGTCCCCAAGAGCCGTTGTTCTGGTTCGGGTCCTGACCGCCGCCACCTCCGCCGGGATTGTTGTTGTTCGGCTTGGGTGTCGGTGAAGGCGTCGGAGTAGGCGAGACGTGAACGGTGCACGGTCTGTCATCTGTCGGGCAAAGATAGCTTCCGGAGATGAAATAGTCCGTATAGACCTTGTTTCCTTCAGCGGCGCGGCATGAATCCGTCGGATAATAGCCTGATGAGCATACTGAAGCCTGGATTATCGAGTCAGGCTTCTCGAAAGAAGCACCCGGAAGATCTGAATGGATGTGATGCATACACCATACCCAGATCTTGATGGCGCTGTCCCAGTCACATTGAGGTATCTCCGTCTGCCTTAAGCGGTTATCGTAACCGTACCAGACGGCAGCGGTATAGTATGGCGTGAATCCGCAGAACCATTTGTCGATATTGTCTGAAGTTGTACCGGTCTTTCCGCAGGTATCGATGATCTCACCTTCGTCATTCTCGATCTGGCCGTTGCCGTAGTCGGAAGGCGTGTTGTTGTTTACAACAGCCTTCAGGATATCGGCGATAAAGAAGCATGTCTCTTCGGAATAAACGCGGTAGCTGATGGGGTTGGGCTGGACGATAACGTTGCCTTCGGAATCGAGTACCTTGGTATAGGCATAAGGCTCAACATATGTGCCGCCTGTCGCGAAAGTGTGATATGCGGCTGCCATCTCAAGCGTAGTCATACCCTTGGTGAATCCGCCTACAGCCTGTGAAGGGAATGCGCCCTCGGCAGTCCTGTCGATACCAACCTGCTTGAGATACCAGAGAGCGGTATCTCCGCCGACCTCGGTCCAAAGCTCTGCCGCGATCGTGTTGAGTGAATAGGTAAGAGCAACTCTGATAGTTACAGCGCCGCTGTATGTACGGCCGTAGTTTACAGGCCAGTCGACGTCGGGGTGCTGGGGATCCAGATGCTTGGCTTCGTCCCAGACAACGGTTGCCGGAGCGATCAGTCCGAGCTCAAAGGCCGGACCATAGTCAAGCAGAGGCTTTATCGAGGAGCCGGGGTTACGGTGCGTGGAGACGGCGCGGTTGAGGGACAGGTTCATGTTCTTTTCGCCGAATCCGCCCTGCATCGCGGCGATCGCGCCCGTGCTGTTATTGATTACGACCATTGAGCCGTTTGGCTTCTCAGGGTAATCGGCTATCCTGTCGGGGTCCTCCTGGAAAAGGTCCTTATCCTTGAAGGCGTCATCCAGGATCTCCTGTGTCCTCGGTTCGAGTGTCGTATAGATGTGATATCCCCTGTTATATACCAGAGAAGCGGCAAGATCCCTCTTGATGCCTCTGGCTTCGGCAATATCGCCGATTACTTCGGAGATCGCGTATTCGACAAAGTAGGAATTGACCTTTGAGGTGCGGTCAGTACTTCTCTGCTTGAATTCCAGCTCGGTGTTGAGGGCTTCCTCATATTCCTCCTCGGTTATGTAACCGAGTTCGAACATCTTGCCGAGGATAGTCCTCATTCTTCTCTGCGCGTTTCTCCTGCCTGATTCTCTCAGAGGATTGTAATAGGAAGGGCTCTTGGGAAGGCCGGCGATAAGCGCGCATTCGGGAAGCGTGAGCTCCGATGCGTTTTTGCCGAAATAGTTCATTGCCGCAGCCTGAACGCCGACATAGTTATTGCCCATAGGAGCAAGATTGATATAGAGTTCGAGTATCTCGTCCTTTGAAAGGCTCTGCTCCAGAGTCATGGCGGAGAACCATTCCTGAACCTTACGTGAGGTGGAGTGCTCGTCCTGACCGGTTATGAGCTTTACTGTCTGCTGTGTGATCGTTGAACCGCCGTGAGTTGCGGAACCGCCGTTTGCGATGGCGGAAAGGAGCGCGCTTCCGATACGCTTGATGTCTATTCCGGAATGCTCGCGGAAACGTTCATCCTCTATAGAGATGATGGCTTCGTCAAGGTAAGTGTTTTTGATCTCGCTGTAAGATACGTATATTCTGTCGACATTGTCGGAGCCTGTCAGCTTGGCGATAACATTGCCTTCAATGTCATAGACGAACGAGGTCTGGGATTCTTCTGCCGAAGTGAGGTCGCCGATCGAGAGGGGCTTGGTCGTTGACGCGTAGCCCAGGAGCATTCCCGCGCCGAATCCGCCGAAGGTAAAGACGAGACATAAGACGGCTACGACAGCTATCTTGATTATGTCGCCCAGGAAACTCCCGATCTCATGAGTCAGACTGCGGTTGAATCCGCACTTTGTCGGTTTTCCTTTGAGCTGGCTTCTGAGTTCGTCAGCCAGAGCGCTGTTCTCGGGCGCTACGGGTCTAGTTGATCTTTGTTTCCTGTTACTGCTCTCAGGCAAGTTTATCGTCTCCTTCAAATTCAAGTCTCCTAATTTTACCACGACTTCGTCTATAATTAAGTTACTAATATGAGGCAAACGAGGGAGGGGCGGATCATTGGATCCTGTTGAGGTTACGATTACGGCTTTGGGAAGCGAAGGACAGGGCATAGGAAGCCTTCCTTCCGGCAAGACCTGCTTCGTTCCGGGCGTGTTCCCGGGCGAGAGATGCCTTTGTCTGATCTCTTCCGAGACCTCGAAATACGCTGTCTGCGATGCAGTCCAGGTCCTTGATGAATCTCCTGACAGGATAGCGCCGTTCAGGCCTGCGGATGAAGTCAGCGGCGGACTGCCTTTCGCCAGTCTTTCTTATGATGCCCAGCTGAAGTTTAAGCAGGGGCGTGTGAGGGACTGCCTTGAGAGGATCGGAGGGTTTGATCCGGAATTTCTGGATAGTGTCATGAAGCCCATAATGTCTGCGGACGAGCCGTTCAGATACCGCAATCATATGCAGTATGCGGTAAGGAACGGCAGGATCGGTCTTCTGTGTGCAAAGTCCGATGAGCTTGGCGATTACGACGGCAGCCTTATAGAATATGAGATCTTCGGGAAGATAAAGGAAGCTGCTGAAGGGGTTTTCGGGCGCGCGCCGACAAGGCTTTTCGAAGGGCTCGTGTTAAGAGGTTCGCTGAGGACAAAGGAGATACTTGCGGAATTCGTGAGTTCATGCGACCAGACACACGAGGTCGTTATCAGGGATGCCAAAAACTACTTCGCATCGACCGGGCTTGTCAATGTGATCCGCGGTGTGTGCGAGGGTGACGGTTTTAAGCTTAACGGCCTTCTTTTCAGGATAAGTCCGAATAAGACCTCGAAAAGGACCCGCACCGGTGTCAGGACCATAATCGAAGGCGTTGATCACTACGACGAACTGTTCTGCGGAAGAAGGTTCAGGATCAAGGCCGGATCTTTCTTCCAGGTCAATACCTCTCAGGCCGAAAAGCTTGCGAATAAAGCATCCGAGGTCTGCGGCAGCGCTCACGTCATTTACGACCTTTACTGCGGGTGCGGCACTCTCGGACTGGCAGTAAAGAATAAGGGTCAGAAGCTTTTCGGTATCGAAGTCGTTCCCGAAGCGGTCCAGTCAGCCAAGATCAACCGGTCATTATCGCTTGATGAGAATGAGGCCTCAGAGTGCGAATTCATATGCAAAGATGTGCTTAAGACGGATTTCAATTCGCTCATAAAAGCGGAAAAGATCCTTCCGCCTGACTGCATCATCGTCGATCCGCCTCGGAAAGGTCTTGATATCGGAGTGATAAAGAAGCTTGAAGAACTCGGGGCGCCTTCGATCTGCTATGTCTCGTGTGATCCGGCAACGCTTGCAAGAGACCTCAAAATGCTTGCGCGGACTTACAGGATAGAGGAAGTTACGCCTGCCGATCTTTTCCCGAATGCGGGGCATGTTGAGACTGTAGTGCTCATGGATAAATTGTTACCGGGTTAAAATCATATGGAATACAGCACCAAAATATCCGAAAGAATGTGGAATCAGCCTGATAAGGGTGAACTTGAAGCGGAACGCGAGAACACATTTATAGACGACATCGTGCAAAAAGCACACATAGAGAAGGAACTGTTATCTAATCTGGATGGAATAGAAACCGTCTTTGACGGCGGTGCGGGCTGCGGCCGTTTCTCCATTCTTCTTGCTAAACACGGTCTGAAAGTAACGCATTTCGATATTTCACGTCCCATGATCGACAAGGCTAAAGAACTTGCTGAAAAGGAAGGCGTTCTTGACAGGATCACATTCGTTCAGGGGGCATTGGAAGATCTGTCTGCTTATGCGGATAAATCTTTCGATCTTGTTATGTCTTTTGATTCGCCGATCTCATACACATATCCCAATCAGGAAAATACGATCAGTGAACTTGTGAGGCTTGCCCGAAAGCGTATTATGATCAGCGTATCCGGCAGGCTAGGTGCTCTGCCGTATCTTGCAAACCCCATTCAGAAAAACCAGTTTATCCTTGATAAAGACAGTAAAGACGAATGGGTGCAGTGGTGTCTTAAAAGCCGTGAGCAGATGATCGAGGAGTTCTCTTTTTCAAAA
>CACYRM010000032.1 GCA_902776845.1 Oscillospiraceae bacterium | reverse complement strand
GAGTTTTGCCTTGGCCGTGCCGATATTGCCGGCTTTATCAACAGCTCTGTAAATGATCTCATAAGTGCCTGCCTTGGTATAATCGACTTTTGAATCGTCGACTTTTACGACCGGTTCGGGATCGTAATCGTCGGTTACCGTGATCCCGGCATAGAAATTCAGCTGGTCAGGGTTGCCGTCAAGAACAAAATCGTGAACGCCCTTGATAACCGGAGGCGTATGGTCATCGATCATTGTGAAAGGAACCTGGAAAACAGTTGAATTGCCGTAAACGTCCGTGACTATTACGGGAACCTGGAATTCACCGCCTGAAGTAAACTTCGGTGTTCCCTCCTGGTATTCGATCTTAGCGATACCGGAAAGGTCATAAAGATTCGTTACACATTCCTTGGCCTCAGGCATCTTCCATTTAAGATAGACCGTCTGGGGAATAACATCACCCGTGGGGCCTAAATGGTCTTCAATCCTCAGGATTACGTCAACCACCTGGTTGCGGCCGTATCCGATCCTCAGCTGGTAAGCTGCAGGCTCTCTTGTATCGATACCGGATATATCCGTAAGGAATTCCGCGTTTGTAGGAACCCTTTCAAAAAAGGCCTCAAGGGTTATCGCAGTGCCGGCCTCGATCGTTACATCCGTCTTTACTTCGGCATCTTCATCAAACGTCTTGATCAACGCGATACCGCAGACGATCGCAATGGTAAGCAGTACGACCATTCCCACGATCATGAGTATCTGGGCCTTGCCCATCTTCGTTTTCGACTTCTTCTTATAAGGCTCGGGATCGCCGTAATCATCATTTCCTGCATAAACGTCATTCCCGAGATAAGGCGCATCGACGCTGTAATCACCGTCGAAATACCCTTCCTGCTCCACAACAGGCGGCTGTTCACTGTAACCGCTGTAATCCGTGTAGGAGCTGTCATTAGGTCCGATCTCCGGTCTTCTGGCACCGGAGTTTCCGTTAATCCTCATCAGATCATTTCTGCTTGTCTTTTTCATAGCTCTTATTTTCCTTTAATCCCCATTAAAGTATTCTAAGTTTCTCATATCAGTCGATATAAGGGAAGTTCGAAGATACGGTTCCCTGATAAACATTTATATAATCCTGAACGGAATCGGTAGCCCTGTCAGGATACAGTTCCTCGGCGAAATCGTGATTGGTCGGAGCATGAATGATCTCGTAATCGTTCATCATAAAGCAGAAATATCCCTTCGGCGTATAGTCGTTGAAATACTTCTGAGCGTCACAGTGCCACCACTCGCCATTGAGCTTGACCAGACACCAGTAATGCCAGTTATCCCAGTCATTACGGCGTTCTCTTACAACGCAGATATTCTCGATCCCTGCGACATCGAGCATAGCTTTGCAGCATGCCCAGGTACCATAGCAGGAAGAGTATCTCTTAGTGAAAGTATTGATGGCTGCAACAGCCCAGTTATCGTACTGGGGTGTGCTCAGCATAAAGCTGATGTTCTTGTGTACCCAGTAGAAGATCTTCATGGCCTTCTCAACTTCAGTATCTTCATACCAGAGGATCTCATCGAGGATCTCTTCAGCCATCCTGTACGCTTCATCAACGTAAGCCTGTGTCTCGGCGGAAGTCATCTCGGCATTGTCGATAATGATGACATGCACCTTAACGGTAACGGAAGTGGAATTTCCTACATCATCGGTAGCCGTGAAAGTTACGGGATAATCACCTACGACACCGAGGTTTACCTGTGAGTTGTCAATCTCAAGAGTGGGATTATCACAGTAATCATCAGTAACGATAATACCCTCTCTGTAAGCTATTGATTCACTGTCGACCATTACATCGATATCGTGAGTTCCCATGATGACCGGAGCCTGTGTGTCCTTAACGATGCTGAACGGAACATCGATAACGGAATAATTGCCGCTTGTATCGGTAAGCCTGACACCGACCATGAAGCTTCCGCCGTTTGAAAGATCCGGCTCGCCCTCGTTATATTCGACCTTAACTTCCGTCATGTCGAAAACGTCTTTTACGAGCTTTTCCGGCTCGGGTGCTTTGCCTGAATACATCTTGACCGGAACAGCCGTCGCAACGGGCGCCGTGCGGTCAACGACGTTAAGGATCGAATGTACTACATGTCCGCCGCAGTCGATCGCGATATCATAGGAAGCGAGCATACCGGTATCTATCATGTCAACATTTGTGATAAAGCTGGTATTCGGCGGAACGATAGTAAAAAAACAATCGAGCGTGATCGGATGACCATACTCGATATCTACCTGACTTAAGCACTCCCTGTCAATGCAACTGACAAGGTCATTGCGCAGAAAATAAGCGGCTCCGAAACCCAAAAAAGCTCCTGCGACCAGCGGAAGAACCACCAGTCCCAAAAGCCTTAATACGATAAATCCCGCTTTCTTTCCCGACTTGCTCACGATCAATATTTGCCTACATAAAAGATTTGATCGACTTCACCGTTAGTATTAAGAGAAAAACGGAGTTCGGAACTTCCTTTCTCATATAAGAGAAGTGCATCTGTAGACTGCGCAGGCTCACCATAAGCTTCCCTGACCTGGTCTGCTGTGCAGCCGATATAAATACCCTCGGCAGTTGATACGATATCGTTGCAGATTACGATGGTATAGATCGATTCAGAACCCGGGTATAATTCCATCCAGAAAGTACCATTCTTAAATTCGTAACGTCTGGTCAGCTCCGGACTTGCACATGAAGTCGTCTCAAAATCGACATAGTCGTCATCCGGGAACTTTGACTCGTCAACTACTGTATTGACGACAAGATTACATCCCTTGTATTTGAAAACAAAGTTCTCAGACTCGGCATTAGGGTCAACAACACCATGCGGCAATGCCCCTGTATTCTTTCCCTGTGCCTGTGTGGAAATGATATTTATATCGGATGATACCGGCTCCGGCTCATTTGAGCAGGCAGCAAGGCTCATTCCGGCTATGCTAAGGCTCAGGATAAGAGCTGCAGCTTTTGTGAATCTCATAATTCCAAATTTCCTCCATTAAGTCAAAATAACACCTATAATACCGTATTATGATACACCAACGGCTTGACTCACATATGACAAAAATAGTGAAAATTGCTGTAATTTTTTACTCTATAATGCCTAATTAATTATATTAAGAAGATCGGTTTAGTTTTCGATGGCATTGACGCCGTAACTCCTGAGCTCACCATAGGTCGCGATCTCGCGGAGCTGGTCATCTCTCATCTCGTTATAGAATCTGATATCCTTCTCGTATTCTGAAGCGACGGAAGGAACCGTCCTGTAATCGGTAAGATCATAGTTTTCGGTAAGGTACCGGCCGAAATACACGCTCAGCTTCTCAACACCGTAAATGTTGAGATGCACTCCCGCATCATAGGTATCAACATTCATGTCGAGCCCGATATCATCCGCGTAATCGCAGAAGTTTATATAAGTAAGCCCGTACTGCTCGGCATATTCCTCAACATTCTTATCCCACTGCTCATACCATCCGTACTCTATCGGGGCGCGGACAAGCAGCAGTTCAATGCCGTTTTCGTCGCAAAGCAGTCTGATCTTATCAAGATAGGCCATGGCAAAATCGCCGAAATCGTAGCTGATCTGCGGGATCATCGGCGGGAAATTTGCAATGGGCTTAACATCGCATCTCATATAGTACCCGTTGTGCGAGGTTATATCTTTCGAGAAAACATGCTCAATATCTGTCTTTGTAAGCTTATTCCATCTGTCATGGTATCTCAGGACCGGGAATACATAAGACACGAAAGTCTCGCCTTCGGTCATGGATGAATTGATCGCGTCGACCTTGTCTTTGGACCATCTCATTCCGTCCAGAGTCATGCGGTTATAAGCCTCGTTGTGAGGAAAATCGTGCTGCAGGTTATGTACCGAAAGGACAACCACCTTAGGTGTCTCGGTCCTCAGCACATCCTTTAAGAGATAATAAGACTGGTTGATATACTGTTCACCCGATCCCCTGATGAATGATGATATACCGTACTCCTCGTACATAGTGACCGGAGAATAGCTCTCGTAAGCGTCACAGTCACCGAAGATTATCACGTCATGGGGAACCTTCTCCTTGTAGTATTCCTCGGTGAAAGATCCTTCGATAACGCCCTTTTGGTACTTGGGCATCAGGAGCCTCTGCACAAACCACAATATGGCAAAAGAAAGCACCAGAAGCACCAGCGCGGTGATAACTCTTTTTGCGGTTTTGGATTCTTTTCCTGACTTTGCTGCCATCACATTGCTTTCTTAAGACGGCGGAAGTCACCCAGGGCCTTCCAGCCGATCTTTATGATCTTTTTGATATTGATTGAATTCTTTCCGCCCTGACGCGGCCTGAAGGTCACTTCGCGGAAAGCATGCTCTTCGCCGTAATGGACAAAATATGTCGTCATCATGATGTTCGGCAGATTGTAATCCTTATCGAGCTTGGGCAGATATTTCGCAACCGTCTTTGCCTCCATCAGCCTGAAAGGGGCATTGGCATCCGGCACCTTTACATGGAAATACATCTTGAGGAGGAAGCATACAACCTTCTCAACGAACGCTCTCGACTTGCCGTCGCCTCTTACTTTTCTGTGTCCGAAAATGCCCCTGTATCCGTGACGCATCTGCCAGAAGGTATCAAACTCCTCAGGCAGGGTCTGTCCGTCAGAATCGGTCTGGAAGATAAAATCCGCGCCGTTTTTGATCGAATAGTCATATAAAGCTATAACTTTGGGACCGTGCTGTTTGCCGGTATCCGTAAGGATCTCAAGCTGTGGGTGGTCCTTTTTGAACATCTCCAGCAGCTCGTGTGTCCTGTCGGTGCTTCCGCTGTCAGCAACGACCAGTCTGGAAGCAGGATCCTTGCCTTCAAGGACCGGATACCAGGAGGAGACAACATCGATGATGTTGTCTTCTTCGTTATAAGCAGGCATGACAATATACAGAATATCCACAGTTTATTTCTCCGGGATGTTTAATCTCTCGCTGACAATATAGCGGGGACGGTGTTTGGTCTCCAGATAGATCTTGCCGACGTATTCACCTATTACGCCGAGGCTTATCATCTGGATGCCCGAAACAAAACAGATTATACACGTAGTGGAAGCCCAGCCGTCAACATAATAACCCGTAAAAACAGACACAAGAACATAGATTATTCCGACAAAGCTTAAAAACGCCACCAGAAGTCCCAGAAGGGTGATCATCCTCAAAGGTCTTACAGAGAATGAAGTAACTCCGTCTATCGCGAGGGAAGCCATCTTTGAAAGCGGATAATGTGTTGTTCCCGCTTCTCTCTCGGCTCTCGAATAATAGACCACGGACTGCTTAAACCCTAACTGCGGGATAATGCCTCTCAGGAAGAGGTTCACCTCACCGTAGCCTTCAAGAGCATCAAGCACGCGCGAACTCATCAGTCTGTAATCGGCGTGGTCGGGAATGATATCAACGCCCATTCCCTTCAGGAATTTGTAATACGACTGCGCCGTAGTCCTCTTGAACCATGTGTCTGTGGATCTGTCGTTCCTTACACCGAAGACGATCTCATTTCCCTTCGCATATTCATCCACCATCTGGCCTATTGCATTGATGTCGTCCTGGCCGTCGCAATCCATCGAGATGGTGATATCCGCATGCTCTTTCGCTTCCATGAGTCCTGCTATGAGCGCATTCTGATGACCTCTGTTGCGTGATAATGATATTGCGCAGTATCTCGGATCCTCATCACAAAGTGAGGAAAGGATATCCCATGTTGAATCCTTACTGCCGTCATTAACGAACATAACACGGCTCTCGCCGCTGATCTTGCCGGCTTCGGCAAGTTCATCCAGTTTGCTCTTGAACTTGCCGCTCGTAAGCGGAAGAACCTGCTCTTCGTTATAGCACGGAATCACAAGGTAAAGTACAGGCGTCATCTGAGCTCCCAACAAAACATGATAATATTAGATTATAGCATAATCATTAATCTTTCATCGTGTGGTTCTTATAGTCTATCCTGGACTGGACTGATTCCGTCGCGCTTTCGGGATACTCATCCTGCCGGTACTGGAAGCCGTTCCAGCCGCCCTGCCAGAAGTCGTGCAGTTCTTCTGTCGTATACATAAAGAAGTAGCTGTCATATCCCTCGCGCCATGTAGCATCACAGTGATACCACTGCCCGTTGATAAGCACGTAATTCCAGAAATGCGTAGCCGTCTCGTAAGGCCACCTCTCGATTATCATGTTCTCAAACCCGGCAACATCGAGCAGGGCTTTTACGGCATATGCCGTCGCATAGCAGTTTCCGTACCTTTGCGTATAAGCGCTGTATGCCGCTTCCGTCCAGGAATTATAATCGGTCTTGAGAATAAACCTTATGTTGTATCTGCACCACCAGACTATCTGGAGAGCGATCTCCTCCTCTGTCATTCCGGGTTCCGTTATCTCATCAAGTATCTCTTTCGCAGCTTCATAGACAACTTCCGGCTCGACATAGTTTTCGGGTTTTTCCATTACATGTATCTTAACGGTGACCGCTGTCTCGTTACCGGAGAAATCCCTTGCCGTGTAGACAACATCATATGTTCCTTCTGTTTCCATATCAACATCCGACACATCGATATCAAGGACCGGGGCCTCATCATGATCATCCGTCACCTCGATATTCTTTTTATAGGCAACCGAATCACCGATATAGTATTCGATATCAAGGGCCCCCGTTATGACCGGAGGAACGGAGTCTTTTGTTACCTCGAAAGGGATCATAACTTCCGTCTCGTTTCCGCACCCGTCAGTAAGCACCGCCGGTATCAGATAATTACCGCCTTCAGAAATATCGGGAACATCTTTCCAGGAAGCTGTTACATCAGTTATATCACTGATCCCCGTCACGCATGTCAGGGCATCAGGCAGTTCCTCACAGGCAAATATCTTCTGAGGGACAGCCTCTGCTGCAGGCGGGACCGTATCCTGAATGATAAGTCTGCAGGAGTGGTTTATGCCGTACATCCTGATGTTGAATCTTACTGTCTGCGGAAGATCAGTATTCACTTCATCGAAATTCAGATTGCATGATACAAGTCCGGGGAAAGCAGGCTCCTCCTTGAAAAACATGCCGATATCAGGCTTTACGGTCCCGGCTTCTATCGTGACTTCGGTATTCAGAAGATCCGTCTCGTCTTTAAAGAACAGAACAGTCCTTACGGCCAGCAAAGCGATGAGCAGGATGATCACAAAGATCATGAGGGCTTTGATCAAATTCCCCTGCTGCTTAACGGTTTTCTTATCCGGGTGCTGAACCGGTTTCTTTGTGTTCTTTCCTGAAGGTGCCGCTTTCCGCGCGGACGGAGAATTTGCCGGCCTTGCAGCTCCTTTGTTTGACGAAGGAGCCGGAGTCCTCCTGACCGGAGCCTGATTTCTGCCGTCTGCAGGTTTATCCATATCAGTCTCTTATCGAATGCCCGCTGTAGTTGATCATGTACTGGACAGACTCCTCGGCGGAATCAGGATACAGATCCTCGTCGAAAGAATAACCGTTCCAGCCGTTGTGCCAGAAATTCTCGAGTTCTTCCGTGGTATACATAAAGAAATAACTGTCATAACCCATTCGCGGCGTGGAGTCACAGTGATACCATTCGCCGTCAATGTTAATGTAATTCCAGAAGTGCGGATTATAGATATACGGATCTCTGACAATGATCATATTCTCGATCCCGGCAACATCGAAAAGCGCCTTGGCGGTCATCGCAAACACATAGCAGTTGCCCTGCCTTTTGGTCAGTCCGTCATATGCAGCTCTCGTCCAGTTCGTGTCATCACAGACAGAGATGTAATTTATGTTATACCTTACCCACCATGTTATCTGTATCGCGACTTCCATATCTGTCATTGAATCCCAGGTGATACTGTTCAGGACTTCCTCAGCCTCTTCATAAACGAGCTCCGGGTCGACCCATGTGTCAGGCTTTTCGACAAGTGTAAGCTCGATAGAGACCTCCGATACATTGCCTGTAAAATCCGTAGCCCTGTAGATTACCTCGTAGGTTCCCTCTTCATCGGGGATCACGCCTGAAGTGTCGACTTCAAGCACAGGATTCGGATCTATGTCATCTGTTACGGTAACGTTCTCCCTGTACCTGATCGAATCGCCGATAAACACCTCGATATCTTCGGTTCCCTCGATAACAGGAGCAGTAATATCTCTTGTGACCAGGAAAGGAACTTCAACGATCGTCTCATTGCCTGAGGAATCCGTGACCGAAGCCTTCGCGGTAAGATTGCCTCCCCACGTAATGTTCGGAAGAGTTACCCATTCCACCGTGACATCGTTAAGGTCATATATATTCGTTAAGCAGTCTTCGACCGGCGGGATCTCTTCAATGGAATACATAGTCTGCGGTATTGCTTCGGCAGTCGGCGGTGTCGTATCGACTATCTTAAGAACGCAGGGAAAATTAGTGCCGTACATCCTGACGGTAAATCTTATGGTCTGGGGCAGGACATAGTTCACGGTATCGAAATCAAGGTTGCAGGATACATAGTCCCCGAACATGGGCTCCCCGGTAACGTACATCCCGAGATCCGCTCTTTCGCCGGCTTCAATGGTATGCTCGGTAACGATAAGAGCTGTATCCTTCTCATACACATAGAACGCTCCGTATACGGCGGCACCGAACAGAAGGACGAGGAAAAGAAGAATGATAAGGGGCGCTATGAACTTGGGCTTCTTTTTTATCCCGTACATCTTCCGCTCTTTGGCGCGGCTTACACGCTTGGGCTTTGAGCCGCCCGCGCTGTAAGGTCTGACGGAACCCTTTCCCGTTTTGCCCTTCTGCTTTTGTTCCCTGAGGTTTTCTTTACGCTCAAGAGCAGCCTCATGCTCCACAGCTTTAAACACTGCGGCATCGGCAGATCTTACCCTTGCGTGTTCCTTATGCCGGAACTCATTGTCTTGCATTTCATTATCCCCGGTCAACGCTCCGGATAATTACCGGTAAAGCAGGCGTCACAATATCTGAAATCGTCACCGCCGAGCATAGCGTCCAAATCCTCATAATCCAGATACCCTAAAGAATCCGCGCCTATTATGCCACATATTTCAGGAATTGTGTGACTGCAGGCTATAAGGAATTTCTCATCCGGCACATCCGTGCCATAGTAACAGGGGTGCATGAACGGAGGCGAGCTGATCCTTACATGGACCTCAACAGCTCCCGCGTTCCTTAACATATTGACCTGGTTTGCGATCGTGTTTCCTCTTACGATCGAATCATCGATTATTACCACGCGCTTGCCCTTAACGACAGCGGAGATAGGATTAAGCTTTATCTTTACTGCCTGCTGGCGCTGTTCCTGCGAAGGCTTGATAAATGTCCTTCCGACATAGGAATTCTTTACGAATCCCTTTTCATAAGGAATACCCGACTCTGCCGCAAATCCCAGCGCGGCGTCGATCCCGGACTCGGGAACGCCGATAACTATGTCGCAGTCACAGGGATGCTTCCTTGCGAGTATCCTTCCGGCTTCTCTTCTTGCTGCAGCAACAGAGATGCCGTCGATAACAGAGTCAGGTCTTGCAAAATATATGTACTCGAAAACACATTTCTTCATACCGCGTTTTATTCCGGAATCCAGAGTCCTGATGTTACCACTCTCAACGATAATGATCTCACCGGGGTTAACATCTCTTATGAATTCCGCGCCGACGGCCTCAAGTGCGCATGTCTCGGAGCAAAAGATGACCGCGTCATCAAGCTTGCCCATTACGAGTGGTTTTAAGCCGAACGGATCCCTGGCGGCAATAAGCTTACGGGGGCTCATGACAAGAAGCGCATACCCGCCCTTGATCATCCCCATGACTTCCTTTACGGCTTCTTCAACCGAAGGTGTGGATGCTCTCTTATGGGCGATCAGATAAGCAATTACTTCTGAATCAGTGGTTGTATGAAAGATAGCGCCTTTGTCCTCAAGTTCTCTTTTAAGGACATCAGCATTTGTAAGATTTCCGTTGTGTGCGATGGAAAGTGTACCCTTGGAATACTGGGTAACGATAGGCTGCGCGTTCTCGGGAACGCTTCCGCCTGCCGTTGAATACCTTACATGCCCTATAGCGATATCGCCGGTAAGATTCTTTATCCTGTCGCTGCTCAATACATCGCTGACAAGTCCCATCCCTTTGACGCATTCTATGGAGGCGTCATCGTTCGTGGCAATACCGCAGCTCTCCTGTCCCCTGTGCTGGAGACTGAAAAGTCCGTAATAAACATCACTGGCGCAGTATCTGCTGCCGTGAATTCCAAATATTCCGCATTCCTCATGTATGGCCATGAGTAGATTTTATCATCAAGCTCGCGAACAGATATGCGGTAAAATGTCTGTATTTTCGGGTATGACTTTTGAGTCTGTTTGGATATAACAACAAGGAACGGTTGTCTTAGTAGTACAATAGCCTTTATATGGAAAATTTATTTGCGGATTGCAATCTCTGCCCGAGGCGGTGCGGAGCGGACAGGACAAGCGGCAGGACCGGCTTCTGCAGGATGCCGGACTATCCGCTGGTCAATCTTATAAAGCTCCACTTTGGCGAGGAACCGGTAATATCCGGCAGGAACGGAAGCGGCACGGTCTTCTTTGAGGGCTGCAGTCTCGGATGCGTTTACTGCCAGAATTACACTATCTCAAGAGGACCTACGGGACGCGGTACGAGGATGGATGAACAGAGCCTCGCTGAAGCGTATCTCAGACTTCAGGAACAGGGTGCACACAACATCAATCTCGTAACTCCGATGCATTTCGCGCCCGTTGTTGCGGGATCGGTGGCTCTGGCAAAAGATTCCGGTCTCACTGTTCCTGTCGCGGTAAACTGTTCCGGTTACGACCTTGTGCCGACACTGAAACTTTTCGATGGGCTTGTCGATATATACATGCCTGACATGAAGTATTTTTCCCCGAAGTATTCATCAGAATACTCACATGCCCCGGATTATT
Organism: Oscillospiraceae bacterium; assembly: GCA_902776845.1. Classification (GTDB taxonomy): domain Bacteria; phylum Bacillota; class Clostridia; order Saccharofermentanales; family Saccharofermentanaceae; genus Saccharofermentans. Next base: position 8,429 of record CACYRM010000032.1, on the reverse strand, counting down.
TTCAGGTGTGCTGCAGCGCCATAGACGAGATGGTAAGGCAGACCGGCGATATAGTCCTGGGAGATGACGGTCTGATCAAAAAAGGTGTTATCGTCAGACACCTGATACTCCCCGGAGGACTTTTCGATTCAAAGCACATCATCGATTACCTGACCTCCAGATACGGCAACAGGATCTTTATCAGCCTTATGAGCCAATACACACCGATGCCTTCCTGCACCGGCAGGCTTAAGGAGCGTCCTTCCGAGAGATCCTGCGGGATCCTGGCGGATTATCTTGCATCTGCAGGACAGACCAATGCGTTCATTCAGGAATATGAATCTTCAGGAAAAGAAATGATCCCGGACTTCCTAACCTGAAGCCGGGATCACGAAATAATCTGTTGTATATTGCTCAGAGGATCTCTTCTATTATCTTCTCAAGATTAACCGCAGGAACAAACCCGACCGACTCTCTTACGACCTCTCCGTTTTTGAAGATCTTAACTGCGGGAATGCTTGAGATCATGTACTTCTCGGCAATCTCCATTGCCTCGTCAACATCGATCTTGCAGACCTTGAGTTTTCCCTCGTATTTCTCCGCAATGGCAGATATTACAGGCGCCAGCATTTTGCAGGGACCGCACCAATCCGCCCAGAAATCGACAAGGACCGGAATATCGCTTCCGAGGACCTCTGCTTCGAAATTATTGTCTTTTACCACGATTTCTGCCATAAGTTCTTCTCCTTATTCTTTCTTTAATGCCGATTATCTCACACGTTCTTCCTGTTTACTATGAATGGCTGATGTTTGTAATCAGACTAACATTGTTTGCCGTTGCAGCCGTCACCGGACACACATGATCCGCTGCCTTCGCAGACCCTGTAATTACCGCCTTCTATGCATAGGACTTTTCCGTTGATTATAGCATCCGCGATCTTATAACGCGCTGACTCATAGATCTCTGTTACTGTGGTCCTCGAGACAGCCATCTTGACCGCACATTCCTCATGCGTCATTTTCTGATAATCGACATGACGGATAACCTCATATTCTTCTATGCTGAGGACCTGCGCATCCGTCCCTGATGTGCCCGCCGGCACAAATCTCGTGTATTTCGGTTCTCCGCAGACTCTTCTGACTTTTACCGGTCTTGGCATTTCTTCACTCCAAAATAAAGACATATGCCGCGTTAACGACATATGTCAATTATAACATTATACTGAACGGAAATCGAACCTTAATGTCAGATATCCTCACCCAGGGATGAAAGATACTGACCGTAATCCGTCTTTGACATTGACTGGGCGATCTGAAGGAAATGATCCTTTTCGATCCAGCGGTTGTGCCATGCGATCTCCTCAAGGCATCCGATCATGCGGCCGGATCTCTGGGCAGCTCTTATCTGGCCTGCCGCCTCATAAAGGCTGTCCGGATTACCTGCGTCGAACCAGGAGAATTCTTTTCCCAAAGGAATTACATGGAGCTGGTCACGCTTCAGATATTCCTCATTGACGGTCGTGATCTCAAGCTCACCTCTTGCGGAAGGCTCGATCTTGCTTGCTATATCACACACCTGTGAATCGTAGAAATAAAGACCCGGGACAATATAATTCGACTTGGGATGGCGGGGCTTCTCCTCGATGGACACCGCTTTGCCGTCACCGTCAAATTCAACGACACCGAAAGCTCTGGGGTCTGCGACATAATAGCCGAAGATGACAGCGCCTTCCTCCTGGCGTCCCGCCATTCTCAACTTGCGTCTGAAGAACGGACCGTAGAAGATATTATCTCCGAGAGCCAGACAGACGGAATCGCCTGCTATAAAATCCTTTGCGATTATGAACGCATCGGCAATACCTCTCTGAACCTTCTGTTCCATATATTTGATAGAGATTCCGAGCTGTGTTCCGTCACCGAGCAGATCGACAAAAGGCTTTGTATCATCAGGAGGCGTAATCACAAGGATATCCTTTATCCCTGCTTCCATAAGAACAGAGAGAGGATAGTAGATCATCGGTTTATCATAAACAGGAAGCAACGGCTTGCAGACCGGTTTTGTTATCGGATAAAGACGGGTACCCTTTCCCGCAGCAAGAATAATGCCTTTCAATTTTGCTACCTCCGAAAATTTCAAAATATGTTGATTATATAAATCATACAATAATCACCCGCGGTTTGAAATATGAACCTGTGGCATTTGCCTGTCAATTCATTCATTCCCGGACGGATCACCGGCCTTTTGTTTCTTAAATTCGAGAATGCCTTTAAGCTGTTTATATTCCAGCTGGAAAAAGAAAGCCCCTGATCCTCTCCAGGCCTTTTCCATCATTTCCACGGCATTTTCCAGATCTGCCAGACCGTCCCGTCCTTTCATCATACATCCGCGGTTGGAATAAGCACCGGCAAGAGAGGCGAGATCATCATATGAACCGGTCTGAACATACAGTATTTCGAGCATTTCTATCTCCCTGTTAAGATGAGACAAAATCACATTCATATCTTCACCCAGAAAACGTTCTATTGCCGCCAGTGAACTGAACGTCTTTGCTGCGGCTCTTTTTAAGTCTATGGAATCATCGATCTTCATCTGAAGTTCAAACAGTTCAATGGAATCCTTAAAATATTTAGCGGCTCTTGCAACATCATCATGATATATGGAGACATCTTTTTTCATTAAGCTTTCACGGTAGAACGGTATCAGTATGGTCTGCCCCATCTGATAAAGGTCCGCTCCGACCCGCGGGATCATACTGCAGTCATCTTCAACCATCCTGAAATAATTCTCTTTGGCGGTTTTCGCTTTATTAAGTATTTCAAGCCTTTTCTCAACGGAACTGTTATCAAATTCACATAATTCGAATTGAAGGTCATAACAGTCGGCAAGTTTCAGGAAATAATACGGCGGATCTGATTTCTCAAACATTTTGACCTTTTCAAACGCGCTCCGGATCCAGCCTTTGATCGCATCAACCACTCTTGCGGTGATTTCCTCTCTTTTTTTACGCTCTTCATCAGCTGTAGCTTTGTCCATACTCGTAACAAAAGGCTGGGAATAAAAATCCTTATGAAGCTCGATAAACATCTTTATCAAAAGCAGCAGTTCTTCCGTGATCACTTTTAAATCAGATGCGTCATTAGAAAGATTTTCTGTCAGATATCTGTAAAACTTCTTCTGCCAGTCTACAGCCTTCCGAATATCTTTAGTCTTCCTGTCACCGTATCTGTAATAAGATACGATCTGTCTGTACGCCGCGCATGATCCGCTCTCTGCAGCTTTGGCCAGGTAATCCAGAGCATATGCCGGATTCTTTTCGGTCAGGATCCCCTGAAGATATGCCATTCCGATATAGTAATCCCTTTCGCCGGACGGCAGTTCCCTGCGCCTGTCAGGAATATCAAGGGATAAAATCGCTTCGCATATACTCTCTGTATTTTCGGGAACCGGCTCCGGAATTCCCGGGAAAAGTTCAGAAAGTTCCTTTCTGTCAGTTGCAACAGCTTCAACCGGGATTATCTTCTTCCCGTATGATACTGAATCAGGATACTCATGAACCATAACATAATTACCCTTCTCCAGGACAGAAGGAGTAACTGCCAGGATTACGATATCACTTTCTTCCAGCGCTTCCCGGATCGCTTCGTTGTATTCTTCACCGGGAATCAGGAATTCATCAAACCATATGGCTATATCCCTTAATCTCTCTTCTGAATGAAGATCCTTCATTATCTGCAGGGCATATGCCCTGTCTTTTTTACGGTAACTCAGGAACACCTTCAGTCTCATGGAACCGGAGATCTTATCCTTAAGAACCTGTTCACCTGCCACACCGTTAATAAAATTCTTCAGCTTCTCTTTGAACGGAAGTTCGGTAACATCATTCTCATATATATTCAGCCACTGGATCTTTCCGAATATCTCCTCAAAGGAATGCATCTCCACATACTGAAAGATCAACGGAAGGACGGGAATTCCGTATTCATAGGCAATTCTCAGTTCCCGCCTCAGATACGGATCATCTTTCAGTTTTTCCGGAGTTACCGGGAACACTATGATGTTCATATGCTCCAACAGAGGATCCTCGTCATCACGCTCCCTGCAGAACATCACAGCATCAGCTCTCACGGAAAGCAACAGCTCACCTGCGCGCTCAAAGAGCTCCGCATCATCTTTGCAGCAGGCAATATAGATCTTGGTCTTATCCCGGATCAAGGCATCTTTAGGATATGTCCTCATCTTTCAGTTCCTCACAGAATCGGTAATATATGCAGAAGCCCCGTCCGTTCAGGAACGGAGCCCGTGTACCTAAAGTGTACCAAAAGGGAAACAAAAAAGCCTCGAAAACAATGTTTTCAAGGCTTCCATATGGAGCGGGATACGAGATTCGGACTCGCGACTTTCACCTTGGCAAGGTGACACTCTACCACTGAGTTAATCCCGCGTGCTCGATTATTATATTGTCGGGTCCTGATTTTGTCAACTTAAAATTTTTAACGTTTTCTGCTTTTTTCACCTGAGAGCCTGAAAAGCGCATTTACTGGTCGCTTATATCGCTGTCTATAGTAACGACAACATCATATCCGGGCAAAACCTTCTTAACGTCACCCACGATATGCGCTATAAGTCCCTCCCTGTCCTGCTCTTCAAAATCTACTACCACGTCAAAAGTGATCCTCTTCCTCTCCTCATCAACGTAAAAACCGTGAAGCTGAAGGATATGCTTGTGGTCAACGACGATCTCCGTGATATCATTTCTCATCTTCATGAGTTTCTCATCAGAGGAATTGTTCGAATAAATGCCGACGGCCGTAAGGATTATTCCCGTATCAGTGTATGTCTTTTCGCTGATGCTTCTTGTAAGGGCATCGATCCGGTCAGCGGTCATGGTGTCATCGACCTCTATGTGGAGTGAACCGAGATACCTGTCAGGTCCGTAGTTGTGAAGAACTATGTCATATACGCCGTGAACCTCGGGAAAACCCGATACGCATTCTTTAACTTTACGTGTATACTCTCCTTCGACCCTGTGACCGAGCATATCGTCAACCGCTTCAAATATGATCTCAACGCCCGCCTTAAAGATAAAGAACGAGATAACGACACTGACATATGCTTCTATGTTCAATCCGGCGAAAATCAAAACTATGGCGGAGATAAGGACTGCTGTCGATAATCCCGCATCGAAAAGAGCGTCTTTGCCCGATGATATAAGCAGGTCCGACCTTGCCTTCTTTCCCTGCTTCGTCACATAGATCCCGAGGAATATCTTTACAACGATCGCTACAGAGATGACCGTAAGAGAGATAGCCGAATGTTCAGCCTCGACAGGCTCGATGATCTTTTTTACCGACTCCCAGAGAGCCGTAATGCCGGCATATATTATCAGCGCGGCAACGATCATCTGCGCCAGGTACTCTGCCCTGCCGTGGCCTAACGGATGCTTCTTGTCAGGCTTCCTTGAAGCGATCTTGGTGCCGATTATCGTAATTACGGATGACAGGACATCGCTTAGGTTGTTTACGGCATCAAGGACCATGGCCGTCGAATGGACCGCAAAACCTATCAGAGCCTTAAAGGACGCAAGCAAAACGTTCGCTATGATCCCTATAACCCCGGTCTTTACGATAGTCTTTTCTCTGGAAAACGCTTTTTCCTGTTCAGCCATGAAAGATACTTTCTCTCCGTAAATTACTATGGGGCTGCGAGAATCCCGCAGCCCCCGCTGTTTTCTTTTATACTAACGCTTTAAGCAGGCTGGAAATTCTCCTTGCCGACTCCGCATACAGGACACTTCCAATCATCAGGAATATCCTCGAAAGCTGTGCCGGGCGCAATTCCGCTGTCAGGATCACCGATCTCGGGATCATATTCGTAGCCGCAAAATTCGCATACATATTTCTGCATAGTAATGTCCTCCTCGGATTTTATATAAATATATTTTACACTTAATCGGGAAATTTTACACTTGGTCTGAATATCCGGATACCCTTGTGAAACTTTGCCGTCTATCTCTTCGTTCGTAATTCTTCCCAACGCTGTTTGCGTTTAAGTTTTTTGATCAGAGCTTCATCTTTATCTCTTCTCAAATGGAATACGATGACTGCAGGAATGAGACACAGACACGTTAATACGACGCTTGCTGCCGATGCCCTGTTATATAGATAACTTCCTGAAAACGCCTGATTCTGTATATACTTAAGCATCGTGAGTCCGGCATTGTTGCAACGCGCTCCGATGAGCATTGCCGGGACATCAAACAGATTGAGTCCTCCCAATATAGACACAACGATCAGATAAGTCATGACCTCACGCATACAGGGAAGCGTGATCTTAAAGAAGGTCTGAAGTCTGTTGCATCCGTCTATCTCTGCGGCCTCAAAAACCTCTGTTCCGATACCCAGGATGCCGGCAATAATAAGAATCATCGTGGAACCGAAATACATGTAGATATTTACTGCGATGATGATCAGTTTAACCGACCATTCATGAGAAAAGAAGTCGTAATTCTCTCTTTCGATTCCGAAGAATCCGGCAAAGAGATTGCATATATCATTGACCGCACCTTTCGGATAACCGAACAGACTTGCGAAGAGCATTGCCATCGTTACTCCCGCAATAATATTCGGCATGTAGTAAAGGATCTTAAAAATACCTTTTGCTTTTACCTTCAGTTTCCGGTCCGTATACCACGCAGCGAAAAGCATTGCCAGCGTATATTCAGGAACGGCGCTTATGAGCCATAAGACCCATGTATTAATAAACGCTTTTTTGAATGATGCGGAGGTAAAAACATCCAGATAATTCTGATACCAAGGTTTGCCGACTTCAGTGAGGAAATGCCATTCGGTTGTTCCGGCACCTTTAAGATCGGTAAATCCGAGTATCAATGTGTTAAAGGTTGGATACAGGGCAAAAATAATAAATGCCAAAACAAACGGAATCGAAAAAAGATAGCCGTATTTTGAATATCTGACCATTTTCTTCTTTTTCATTGTTATTCTCCGAATGATATAGCACTGCTTATTCAACAGGTGCCGAGATAAAGGAAACGCTCCTTAACTTTCCGCTTGTCTCATTACCGTATTTTTCCTTGTGTTTCTTTTCGTATCTGATGCCGATCTCATATATTTCATCGAGCATGTTCTTCATTTCATCATCATCGAGATAGAAAACGGAAGTGCCGAAACACAGCTGATCCTTTTCAGCCTGACTGTTAGCTTTATCTCCGTATTTTTGACTGAAGTTTGCGAACTTCAGATATAAGTCCATAAAGTATTGGTAAGCCTTGTCACCGAGATCAAACCGGTCAATGAATTCCTTGATGTTCTCGGCCAGCAAACGTTCCGTGCTGCCTCTTACTTTCCGTTCTTCTTTGACAGTTATCGCTTTGGCATCTATCAGAAAATTTACCTGCCTGTACAGAGTCCTTCTCGGAACATCCTGAAGATAATCTGCCAGTTCTTTGGTGGTTGCATCACCATAAGTTATCAGATATCCGACGATCCTCCACCTGACCTGATTTAACATTACTTCCGCAAACAACATATTCTTTCCCCGTTTATAATGATGATTTTATATTAGCGCCAAAAATGGCACAAGTCAAGCAAATAGAGATTTAATACTCCATATTTCCTTCTTTAGCGGGATTTCAAAAGAGCTTCTACATTGAACATCGGAAAAAATGTAAACAAAAGGGGCATCTCCTGATTAAGAGATACCCCTCCTGGAGCGGGTTACGAGGCTCGAACTCGCGACATTCAGCTTGGGAAGCTGACACTCTACCAACTGAGTTAAACCCGCGCGCGGCTTCAAAACAAGGAAATCTTATCAGACCTGACCGTTGAAATCAAACACAGGCGCCATCTTTATCCTGTCATCTCCGGCAAATCTTATGAAATCATCACACATCTCATGCCTGAACTCTTCCGTGGCAAAAGGGATCCAGAACTGCGTGTCAGAGAAGTTAGCCCAGACCAGCATGTATGACAGCCTCTTTCCGCCCTCCGTGGACGTTACCGCATCAAGGATGGAGGTAAACCAGTCATTTACCGTATTGTCCACCGGAGCAAGACCTTCAAAGTATCCGTATTCAGTCTCCAGTGAACGGTAGCCGAACTCGGTCAGAGCCGTGATCTTGCCGTGCTGTTTTGCGATGTCAAGGATCACATCCAGAGACGAGGACAGTCTGTGATAGAATCCGTCGCCTTTATGCGGCTTATCGTGATAATAATCCAGACCGAGGATATCTATGTAATCATTACCGGGATATCTCGCCATATAGTCTTTCGCATTAACAGCAGGACCGTTGGGGGAATATGCGACGGCAAGGTTATTAACACCCTTCTGATCGAAAAGATAATCTATGGTATATCTGAACAGTTCAATATATTCCTCATCAGTAAGGTAATCTTTTCCCCACCAGAACCAGTCTCCGTTGCACTCATGGAAA
>CACYRM010000031.1 GCA_902776845.1 Oscillospiraceae bacterium | reverse complement strand
TCCGAATATCTGCCGACACCGCCGCCGACATCACAGACTGTAAGCTTTCCGTCAGGAAGATACTGCGATATTATCTCTTTCGATCTGTAAAACTCTATTACCCCCAGACCTCTTTCAAGACGGCCCACCTCTGCGCCGCCATTGTAAAACTCATATACTTTGCTTATATCTTCCATATCTTCGCTCCGTTATAACTCTGATTTACTATTTAAGGATACTCACGTCACCACAGTGGATCCGCGGTAAACCTCCTCACCGGTATGCGCGTCGATAATAACGCGTTCACTGCTTTCAGAACTGTAACACTTCCACACAAGAAGGATCCTGCCGTCCAGTTCCATTATCTCAAGTGAAGGATAGACGAGATCATATTTATCCGTTATCTCATCTTCTGTAACCGAAGGCTTGGAGTCAAAGCCTTCCGGTATCTGAAGTATCCAGCTGTGCACGTTCTTTATATCCACATAGGTACCGATTATCACTTTTGCCCAGCCGCTTGTCGGGATTCCGTTGTAATACTGCCGGTAATCGTAAATATCCGTGTAACCGTCAACCATCAGGCCTTCATAACGCATCTCACAGTTGTCATGCCATCCGATTATCTTACGCATCGAAAACAAAAGAAGATCAGACTCATGGGCAGTCTCTATCGAAGTCTCACACAACTGCCCGGTAATAAAATAATCCGCAATAGTACTGCTTGATTTGTCATAGATGGTAAGGTCATCCACGATATCCTGGAAAAAGTATAACTGCTCAAGTTCATCATACTCATAAAACCAGCCGGAATAATCCCATCCGTCAGAAGTATCGATGCCGATCGATTCAAAAGCCCACAACTCGTCATAACCGTACAATGGCAGCACTTTATCTGTGCCGATATCGGCAAACATATCTCTTGCAACCCTTACGACATAAGCCGCTTCAACTTCCTTGCCGTCTGTCTCATAAGTCGCCGTGAGGAGCACATATTTACTGTGTTCATGCGGCAGTGTCACTTTGCCGTCGCAGCTAATGACTGATTCGTCCGAGCTCGCCCATGAAATATTGATATCATCTGCCTGTGCCGGAAGGTAAATGTCTTTTGTGACGTTTTGACTGCTGTCACCTTCCGCGAATTCCGGATAGGTCTGTGCCGCCTCGATCAAAGAAGACGGAGTTCTGTCCCCCAATATGAGGTCGTCTCCCTGAACACGAACCCACTTTTCCGAACTGGTAAAGTCCTCTGCGGCAAAGGTCCTGTCTTCGACATCGCAAAGGATAAAGCCCTCAGGATGGTTTGCGCCGGTAACGGACCCGGATGTTTCTTCCGAGGACTCAACGGCACTTGTTACCGAAGTTACAGTTGTGGTCTCTTTTGAATTATCAGTTTCTTCCGCTGATGTTTCTTTAGTCCCGGAACAGCTGCAGAGCGCGATCGCAGAGACTATCAGAACACATATGATTCGCCTTTTATTCATTTTTCCATACCCCCATGAGGAAAGTCTAACACAAAAGAGAGAAAAGAATAGAAAAGGCTGCCTTTAAAGCAACCTCTTCTTTGTAGTTATGTCTTACTCTTCATCCAGTTTCAGCACGCTCATGAAGGCTTCCTGCGGAACTTCGACAGAACCTACCTGTCTCATACGCTTCTTACCTTCCTTCTGCTTTTCGAGGAGTTTCTTCTTACGCGAGATATCGCCGCCGTAGCACTTGGATGTAACGTCCTTGCGGTATGCCTTGATGGTCTCTCTCGCAATGATCTTGCCGCCTATCGCAGCTTGGACAGGCACCTCGAACTGCTGCCTCGGGATATTCTCCTTCAGCTTCTCGCACATCTTTCTGCCTCTTCCGTATGCCTTGTCGGCGTGAACGATAAAGGAGAGCGCATCAACGGGATCGCCGTTCAGAAGGATATCAAGCTTTACGAGCTTTGAGCGCATATATCCGGCGGGTTCATAATCCAAAGAAGCATAGCCTCTCGTGCGCGATTTGAGCGCATCGAAAAAGTCATAGATTATCTCATTTAACGGCATCTTGTAGTGGAGCATTACGCGCTTCTCATCAAGATACTTCATGTCTGTATATTCGCCTCTGCGCTCCTGGCAGAGTTCCATGATGTTGCCTACGTATTCCTTCGGGAGCATTATCGTCGCCTTAACGATAGGCTCTTCCATATAATCGATCGTTGTGGGATCAGGCATATTCGTAGGGTTGGAACAGTCAACTACAGAACCATCCATAAGATGGATCTTGTAGATAACGGAAGGTGCGGTGCTGATGAGATCAAGATTGAACTCACGCTCAAGTCTTTCCTGGATTACTTCGTAGTGAAGGAGTCCCAGAAATCCGCATCTGAAGCCGAAGCCCAGTGCGGCTGATGTCTCCGCATCGAAAGAGAGTGCGGCATCGTTAAGCCTTAACTTCTCCAACGCATCCTTAAGATCGCCGTATCTCGCACCGTCAACAGGATACATTCCGCAGAATACCATCTGCTGGATTCCCTTATAGCCTATAAGCGGCTCAGCTGCAGGATTGTCGGCAAGTGTGACAGTGTCTCCGGGAGCCGTATCCCTGACGTTCTTTATCGATGCGCAGATATAACCTACCTCGCCTGCTTTTAAGGATTCAGTAGGAACCAGCTCACCCGGATGGAACATACCGAGTTCTGTTACCGTGAACTCTTTCCCGGAGTGCATCATCTTTATGCGGTCACCGGTCTTTACGGTACCGTCCTTGACTCTTACGCTGACGATAACGCCTTTATATGAATCGTATTTGGAATCGAAAACAAGAGCTGCCAGAGGCTTGTTCTCATCTCCCTCGGGAGCGGGAAGATACTCGACGACCTTTTCGAGCACCTCATCGATGTTGATATCGCTCTTTGCGGATATAAGCGGCGCATAAGAAGCGTCGATACCGATATCGTCTTCTATCTCCTGACGGACCTCCTCCGGTCTTGCGGAAGGAAGATCGATCTTATTGATTACAGGAAGCACCTCAAGATCCGCGTCAACTGCAAGATACACATTGGCGAGAGTCTGTGCTTCAACACCCTGCGAACTGTCAACGACAAGGATCGCTCCGTCACATGCAGCAAGCGATCTTGAGACCTCGTAATTGAAGTCCACATGGCCGGGAGTATCGATAAGGTTAAGAAGATATGTATTGCCGTCGGAAGCTTCATAAGGAAGTCTTACGGCCTGTGATTTAATGGTAATTCCGCGCTCGCGTTCGATATCCATGTTATCAAGGATCTGGTCGGTCATCTCACGCTTTTCCCTTACATGTGTATGCTCGATCAGACGGTCAGCCAGCGTTGACTTGCCGTGGTCGATATGCGCAATGATGCAGAAATTTCTTATGTACTTTCTATAGTTGTCGCTCATTAAGCTGTTTCCTTTTTTCAGAGCACTTTTATCTCATTGAGAGGGAATACTCTTATGACGGCAACGCCCTTTATCCTTTTGGCGGTAAAGGGACCCAAGTTGCGCGAATCGTTGCTGACGGGTCTGTTGTCACCAAGAACATAGTATTCGTCATCAGCTAAAGTAATCTCGTCGTAGCCCTTCTTCAGGCCGTGTTCCCTCATAGTCGTCTGTGTGCCGGAAGGAAGATAGTTTTCCTGCAAAAGGAAAAACTCATCTGAATCCGCAGGCTTTATATAGACATGACCGTCAGCGATCCTGACCGTCTCTCCGGGAAGACCGACAACTCTTTTTATCAGGTATTCTTTTGAGTTATAGCCTTCCATGTCCTTTCCGTCCAGGACAAGGATATCCCCTCTCTTGTAAGAGCGGAAATATGTGGAGATCTTCTGCGCGAAGACAACGTCACCTGATGACAGGACAGGATTCATTGAATCGCCGTAAACATTGTCTCTCTGGACAAGGAATACCACGATGAAGATACCTGCGAGTACACCTATGCATATAGTACGGAGCCAGTCGAAAATCTCATATGCGGTCGTTCCCTTTTCGAGCTTAAAACCCTTGGAGAAAGCCTTTTTTTCTGAAATCCTAGTCTCTGATGAGATATCCTCGGCTGTTACTTCAGTTTCAGCCTGAGCAGCGGTCTCCGCAGAGACCTTACCGTCTTCAATAATGTTCAGATCATCGTTGTTCATTAGTTCTCTCCGTCTGTCTCATCCGTTACGGTCTTTGAGATACTGATATGCAGTTCTTCAAGCTGCTTGTCTGTTACGTATCCCGGTGCATCCATCATGATGTCCTGAGCGTTCTTGTTCATAGGGAAAGGGATAACCTCACGGATCGTCTCCTCGCCTGAAAGGAGCATTACCATACGGTCAACTCCCGGAGCGATTCCTGCATGCGGCGGTGCGCCGTAGCAGAATGCGTTATACATGGCGGGGAACTTCTTCTTAACGTCTTCCTCACCGAGTCTGACAAGCTCAAATGCCTTGATCATGATCTCGGGATCATGGTTACGTACGGCACCTGATGAGAGCTCGATTCCGTTAACTACAAGGTCATACTGGTCAGCCATTATGGACAGAGGATCGATCTCCCCTTTCTCAGCCTTAAGAAGAACATCAAGACCGCCTGAAGGCATGGAGAAAGGATTGTGGCAGAACTCGAGTTCGCCGGACTCCTCACCGATCTCATACATCGGGAAATCAACGATCCAGCAGAATGCGTACTGTTCCTTGTCCATGTGGCCCGGAACCGCAGCGCCGAATGTCTTGATGAGAACGCCTGCCATCTTCTGTGCGGCGCCTTTGGGGCCTGCAGATAATACAACGAGTGTATCAGGCTTGAGACCGAGCTTTGCAACAACTTCATCCTTCTTAGGAGCTACAAACTTTGAAATGCCTCCGACGATCTCGCCGTTCTCGTCCATTCTGAACCAATAACCCTTGCTGCCTGACTGTATCTCGCAGTCTGCCATCGTCTTGTCGATGAACTTGCGGCTCTCGTGGAAATCAGAGATAACAACAGCCTTGATCTCACCATCTGCAAACGGAGCAAACTCTTCCGTGCGGAGCAGGTCTGTAACATCAGTAACTGTCAGGTCGATACGGAGATCGGGCTTATCCGTACCGTACTTCTCCATTGCCTCAAGATAAGGAATGCGCATAAACGGTGAACCTGAAGCTCTGTTGTACTTACCGTACTTTGCGAATACCGGAGGAAGAACATCTTCAATGATCGTGAATACGTCTTCCTGACTTGCGAAAGCCATCTCCATGTCGAGCTGATAGAACTCACCGGGGCATCTGTCGCCTCTAGCGTCCTCATCTCTGAAGCAGGGTGCGATCTGGAAATATCTGTCGATGCCGGATACCATCAGGAGCTGCTTAAACTGCTGGGGTGCCTGAGGGAGCGCATAGAACTTGCCGGGATGTTTTCTGGCAGGTACGAGATAGTCTCTTGCACCTTCAGGTGAAGAAACAGTAAGGATAGGTGTCGTGATCTCCATGAAGTTATGTTCGATCATGGCATTTCTTAATGCAGCGATAACGTTGCTTCTCAGGATGAGATTCTTCTTAACCTCAGGGTTGCGGATATCCAGATATCTGTACTTGAGTCTTGCAGCCTCGTCAGCTTCCCTGCTGTGATTGATCTCGAAAGGAAGCTCGTTATAACGGCATCTTCCAAGTACCGTTACCTTCTCAGGAACGACTTCGATATCGCCTGTTGCCTGCTTATCGTTTTTGGAACTTCTCTCTCTGACAGTTCCTTCAACCTTGATCGTCGATTCCTTTGTTATAGCCTTGAATGTCTTCATCATCTCGGCTGTCTCAATAACAATCTGTGTTGTACCGTAGAAATCTCTGATAACTACAAATCCGAGCTCTGCTCCGACTTCACGGAAATTCTCGAGCCATCCTGCGAGCTGAACCTTCTTGCCCGCATCAGTTAATCTGAGTTCTCCGCATGTATGTGTTCGTGACTGCATATATTACCTCCAGCAAATGCTATCTGTTTATTATTTTCCGGCCAGGTATTCTCCGATACCGTCGAGCTTAACGACTGTCTCAGAACCGTCATCCATGTTCTTGACCTTAACTTCACCGTTAGCAAGTTCATCATCGCCGATTACAGCGAGGAACGGTATTCCCTGTTTGCCCGCATACTTCATCTGAGCCTTAAAAGACCTTCCTGCCATATCAGTCTCACAGCCGATGCCTGCAAGCCTTAATGAATAGCAGATCTTGAGCGCCTCGATCTTTGCAGCTTCGGACATGGTAGCCAGATAGATCTTCACATAGGAAGGAGCCTGGTTCAGCACGCCCTGTGCTTCAGCCTCAAGAAGAAGTCTCTCGACGCCCATGGCAAATCCGATACCGGGTGTGGGAGTGCCGCCGCAGTTCTCGACGAGTCCGTCATATCTTCCGCCGCCGCAGATCGTCCCCTGCGTACCTACGTTCTCGGAAACGAACTCGAAAACCGTTCTTGTATAGTAATCCAAACCTCTTACGATATTAGGGTCAATTGTGTAAGAAATACCGATACCGTCAATTCTTGCCTTCAGCCCTTCGAAGTGAGCCTTGCATTCGTCACAGAGGTGATCGATGAGTCTCGGAGCATTCTTAACGACATCCTTGCCGCCGTCGACCTTGCAGTCGATCATTCTCAGGGGGTTCTTCTCGAATCTTGCCCGACAGTCCTCACACATTGTTGCAACGTGAGGTCTGAAATAATCCTTGAGGAGCTTGTTATATTCACCGCGGCATGCGGGGCATCCGATGGAATTGATGTGGAGCGCAATGTTCTTAAGACCCATTTTCTTAAAGAAAACGTCCACAACGGAAATGATCTCAGCATCGATATCCGGACCTGCCGCACCGAAAGACTCCAGACCGAACTGGTGGAACTCACGCATTCTTCCCTTCTGCATCTTCTCATAACGGAAAGCCGTGATGTTATAGAAAAGTCTTACAGGTGAAGGAAGGCTTGTCATACCGTTTTCGATAAAGCTCCTTACAACGCCTGCAGTACCCTCGGGTCTCAAAGTGATGCTTCTTCCGCCCTTATCCTCAAAGGTGTACATCTCTTTTGTGACAACGTCCGTCGTATCGCCAACACCTCTGGCAAACAGATCCGTCTGCTCAAAGGTCGGGATCCTTATCTCCTCATAGCCGAAGGAATGGCAGACATCAGCAAAAGTTCTCTCTGCAATCTGCCAATTGTATATCTCTGAAGGAAGTATGTCCCTCGTACCCTTCTGCGCCGCGTATCTCATCATAATTCTCCCATTCTTAAAAATAACACGCGTATTTTAATATTAAAGGGGGCAAAAAACAACCTGAAGTGTCAGCAAGAATATGGCACTCAGATCTCATGTGGATTATTGAGTCTGACTAAAATAAAAGGACTGACCTCCTAAAACAGAGTGATCAATCCTGATATCTGTCATAAATGTCCGTAATTCAGAATCAAAGCGGAGGCATCTGATCAGCCGTAACTTTTTCGATAACGACCGTATTGGTCCAGAATCCGGGTTTTATGTGTGCCTTGACATAAACTATCCTCTCCTGGGGGGTAATATCAAATTCCACATCCCGGCATCTTCTTGTGGCACCTAATGTCATGTGGATCTTATAGTGTCCGTATCCTACCGGGATCCTTATGGAACTGGTATTAGCAACATGTCCGAGGGGAATGGAATTGAGATAGATCCCTAATCCTACAGCAATCCCTATGGGTGAACCCATGCGGTAGATCTGGATAACTCCGTCTTCCGGGAGAACAAGCTGATTCTTGCATTGTTTACACGGACAGTTGCCGGGAATATCCTGAATTGCACCACATTTGGGGCACTTTATTCTGAGTAACTGTGACATAAAGCCTCCTTAAAGATCATAAAACCGTTATCAGACGCGTTTCCTGGCAATATATGCCATCCAGTCGTTCTTCGACTGCTCGGAGATGATCTCCAGACCGGCAGCCTTCAAAGCCTCAATAACGCGGTCCTTCTTGTTATTGATAATGCCCGAACAAACAAAAACACCGTCTTCAGCAAGATCTGCAGGAATATCAACGGCAATTTCCGCAATAACATCAGCAATGATGTTTGCCACGATCAGATCATAAGGCGCATTCTTAACGCTCTTGAGCTCACCAGTGTAGCATTCGACATTGGAGCATCCGTTTATGGCACAATTCTCTTCGGCCACCTTCACGGCCATTGAATCGATATCAACGGCATCAACATGCTTGGCACCCAACTTGCTCGCTATTATCGCAAGAATGCCTGAACCCGTACCCAGATCCAGAACTAATGTATCGGGCTTGATAACGCGGTCAAGGATCTCAGCGCACATTGCGGTAGTCTCGTGAGTGCCGGTACCGAATGCGGAACCGGGATCGAGGATTATCTTGATCGCATCCTTTTCGAGCTCGGCATCGCCTTCCTCGATCCATGAAGGACAGATAACGATACGGTCAGAGAGCCTGAATTCCTCGTAGTATTTCTTCCAGTTGTTTGCCCAGTCCTCGTCATCGACATAACGGAAACCGTCAAAACCGGTGCCGATATCAAGGAATTCGCCTATCTCTGCCAGACGCTGCTTTATGAAATCCATTGCTTCAGCCGTGGGAAGCTCCTTATCGGTAATAGAACCGTAGATCATGCCGACACCGTCAGGGTTTGCGAATTCCTCGCTCTTGGCGCCCATACGGATAACACCGTCATCAGTCTCAGCGAAATAAGCCTTGATAACTACATCCCGGCCGTAGCTCTCTATCGTTCCGTCATCGCAATAACTGAGCGGATCGTTATCTATGGTCTTCCTGAATTCATCAGGATCCTGGGAAGCTATTCCGTCAGCGCCTGCCTGCGCAAGCATCTCGCATATAGCGTCAGAAGCCTCTTCGGTGGTCTTTATCGTTATTTCTGCCCATCTCATATTGTTGACCTCACATAAAAAAGCACGGGGCATCCATTTTAAGAAACCCCGCGCCGGATAATTATTTAAACAGGTTCTTTATCTTTTGGAAGAACTGGCTTCTTTTCGCGTAGTTACGGTCATTAAGCGTGTTATTGAACTGCGTGAGCAGCTGCTTTTGCTCGCGTGTAAGACCGGTAGGCACTTCAAGAACGAACTTGACGATATGGTCGCCTTTCATCTTCGGGTTGTTTTTATTCGGAATACCCACACTCCTTAAAGTGATCATGTCTCCGGGCTGCGTTCCTTCCTTGAGAGTGTACTTCTCTTTGCCGTAGATCGTCGGGATCTCGACCTCTCCGCCCAAGGCTGCCTGCGCGAAAGTTATCGGCACACTGCAGGATGTATTGATTCCGTTGCGCTCGAAAACATCATGCTTCTTTACCTTGAACTCGATGTAGAGATCACCGTAGGGACCACCGTTCGTACCTGGCTCGCCCTCTCCTCTTATGGGAAGAAGATCGCCTGTGTCAACACCTGCGGGAATATCAACTGTAAGATTTTTAATGGTCTTAAGTCTTCCCTTTCCCCTGCACTGGGAACACGGAGTTTTGATAACAGTTCCCCTTCCATTACATGTTGGGCAGCTCTTCGTTACCATTGTCATACCGAAAAGTGTCTGAGTCTGCTGCTGCACTCTTCCGGCACCGCGGCATGTGGGACATGTCTCGGGGGTCGTTCCGGGCTGTGCACCGGAACCGTTGCAGGATTTGCAGACATCCTCCTTGGTTATCTGGAATGACTTCTTGCAGCCAAAGGCAGCCTCCATGAACTCAAGAGCCATGTGATACTTAAGATCGGCGCCCTTCTGAGGACCCGTACGTCTTCTTGTACCGCCGCCGAAGCCGCCGCCGAAGAACGAGCTGAATATATCGCCCAGATCAACATCATAGGCATTGTAGGCACCGCCGCCACCGCCGCCGAAGCCGTTGGGATCGACGCCTGCATGACCGAATCTGTCATATTTAGCTTTCTTGTCAGCATCAGAAAGTACCGAATAAGCTTCGTTTACTTCCTTGAATCTGGCCTCTGCTTCTTTATCGCCCGGATGAAGATCCGGGTGATATTTCTTGGCCTGCTGTCTGAAAGCCTTCTTTATCTCGTCATCGGAAGCATCTTTTGATACTCCCAGGACCTCATAATAATCTCTTGGCAAGGGTAACCCCTCCGTTCCTGTTTTCGCGCATCCGCACGCTATTTTTCCTTAACATACATTTATCCGGCAAACCCGTTTGCACGGGAAGTGCCGGATTATTGTATCAGATTTTAACTGAATTAGAAGTCGCCGCCGGCATTCTTGAAACCGTCACCGGAACCTGCTTCAGTACCGCCTGCTGATTCAGAGCCGTAACCTGCGAAATCCTCAGCCGAAGGCTGTCCCTGCGGGCCTGCACCTGCTGCGCCCTGAGCGCCGCCTGCTGCCTGATAGATTTTTTCGCCAAGCTTCATGAGAGCTTCCTGAAGTTCCTCAGTGCCCTTCTTCATGGCCTCTGTGTCATCCTTGGAGATTGCATCCTTAAGCTTGGAGATGCAGTCGTTAACGGGAGCCTTATCGGATTCGGAGATCTTGTCGCCGGCATCCTTCATGGTCTTCTCTGCCTGATAGCAGGCTGTCTCAGCCTGGTTCTTGACTTCTACCTTCTCCTTGTTTGCCTTATCCTCAGCTGCGTGCATCTCTGCTTCCTTAACAGCCTTCTGGATATCCTCCTCGCTCATGTTGGAAGAGGACTGGATCGTGATCTTCTGCTCACGGCCTGTTCCCTTATCCCTTGCGCTTACGTTAACAATACCGTTAGCGTCGATATCGAATGTAACTTCGATCTGCGGAACTCCGCGGGGTGCAGGTGCGATACCGTCGAGGATGAAGTTTCCGAGTGTCTTGTTGTAAGCTGCCATCTCACGCTCACCCTGGAGGACGTGAACTTCAACCTGTGTCTGACCGTCAGCTGCCGTGGAGAATACCTGGCTCTTCTTTGTAGGGATCGTTGTGTTACGCTCGATCATCTTTGTGCAGACACCGCCCATTGTCTCGATACCGAGTGAAAGAGGTGTAACGTCGAGGAGCAGCAGACCCTTAACATCACCTGTAAGAACTGCAGCCTGGATTGCTGCGCCGATAGCAACGCACTCGTCAGGGTTGATGCCCTTGAAAGGTTCTTTGCCGAAATAATTCTTGACTGCTTCCTGAACAGCAGGGATTCTTGTGGAACCGCCTACAAGGAGGATCTTGTCGATATCTGAAGGAGATACTGAAGCATCGCTCATAGCGCGCTTAACAGGATCCATTGTCTTCTGTACGAGGTCAGCAGTGAGCTCATCGAACTTGGCTCTTGTGAGAGTGATGTCCATGTGCTTAGGACCTGTGGCATCTGCTGTGATGTAAGGGAGATTGATATTGGAAGATGTAACGCCGGAGAGTTCGATCTTAGCCTTCTCGGCTGCTTCTCTCAATCTCTGCATAGCCATACGATCGGATCTGAGATCGACACCGTCAGATGTCTTGAAAGATTCAACAAGGAAGTCAACGATCTTGTTATCAAAATCGTCACCGCCCAGTCTGTTGTTACCGGCTGTAGCAAGAACTTCGAAAACTCCGTCTGCAATATCAAGAACGGATACATCGAACGTACCGCCGCCCAGGTCGAAGACGAGGATCTTCTGGTCGGATTCCTTATCAAGACCATAAGCAAGGGAAGCTGCCGTAGGCTCGTTGATGATTCTCAAAACCTCAAGGCCTGCGATACGGCCTGCGTCCTTTGTAGCCTGACGCTGTGAGTCAGTAAAGTATGCAGGAACAGTGATAACTGCCTGTGTAACAGGTGTTCCGAGATAAGCCTCTGCGTCGCTCTTAAGCTTTGAGAGGATCATTGCGGAGATCTCCTGAGGTGTGTACTGCTTATCGTCGATGGATACCTTATAGTCGGAACCCATTTCTCTCTTGATGGACTGGATCGTACGGTCAGGATTTGTAACTGCCTGTCTCTTTGCTACCTGTCCGATAAGTCTCTCGCCTGTCTTTGTAAAACCTACAACTGAAGGTGTAGTTCTGTTGCCCTCGGGATTCGGGATGACTACTGTCTCCGAACCTTCCATAACTGCAACACATGAGTTTGTTGTACCAAGGTCAATACCGATTACTTTTGCCATTTTGTTTTTCCTCCTGGTTCATTTCCGAACCGCTAAATTAATCTATCTGCTTATTAGGCTTTCTTGCTGTCGAGGATCTTGTCTACGATACCGTATTCAAGAGCTTCCTTAGCTGTCATCCAGTGATCTCTGTCCGTATCCTTCATCAGGGTCTCTAAGTCCTTGCCGCAGTTATCTGCGAGGATCTGGTTGAGTCTTACTCTCGTATCCTTGATGTGGTCTGCAGCGATCAGGATCTCTGTAGCCTGGCCCTGTGCTCCGCCCAAAGGCTGGTGGATCATTACCTCTGCGTTAGGCAGGATGCAGCGCTTGCCCTTTGTACCTGCGGAAAGAAGTACTGAACCCATAGAAGCTGCCATACCCATACAGATCGTCTGGATATCAGGCTTGATCAGACGCATTGTATCGTAGATCATGAGACCGTCGGATACTGATCCTCCGGGGCTGTTGATGTAGAACTGGATGTCCTTATCCGGGTCCTCTGCCTCAAGGAAGAGAAGCTGGGCCGTGATAAGGCTTGCAGTTACCGCGTTGACCTCTTCGGAAAGGATAACGATCCTCTCCTTGAGGAGTCTTGAATAAATATCATAGGCGCGCTCGCCGCGGCCTGTGGTCTCTATTACTGTAGGCACCAAACTTGATCTGATTAAATCCATTGTAAATCTCCTTTATTTTCGTTTTGTTTTTAACTTAATTAGCTACCTGGACCTGAGCATGTCTTATGACTCTGTCCTTGTACTTATATCCCTTAGCGAAAACCATCGCTATCTCCTGCTCGCCCAACTCATCATCGTCAATATGCATCATAGCATCGTGAAGATTGGGATCG
This sequence comes from Oscillospiraceae bacterium, assembly GCA_902776845.1. Lineage (GTDB taxonomy): Bacteria > Bacillota > Clostridia > Saccharofermentanales > Saccharofermentanaceae > Saccharofermentans. The sequence continues at coordinate 6,650 of CACYRM010000031.1, read as the reverse complement.
AACTTTGTTCCGCGCTCCGCGGGTATCTCTTCGACACCAATCTTGGCAAGTGTATCCTGTGCCTGTCTTCCGACAAGTTCCATTCCCTGGATAACTTTATCGAGTGAACTCTCATCGGATCTCTTTGCACCGTCCACAGCTCTGTCAAGATTATCGATAAGTGTCAGGAACTCTTTTGTAACTGTTGCGATAGCATCAGCGTAGAGGTTGTCCTTTTCCTTCTGTGTGCGTCTTCTGTAGTTATCGTACTCGGCATAGAGGCTCATGTATCTTGCTTCAAGTTCGCTTGCCGCCTCATCATTCTTTGCTTCGTCTTTAACTTCCTGTTCTTCCTTCGCTTCTTCCGTTCCGGCATCTGTGCTTTCCGGCTCTCCGCCTTCAGCAGCAGCCTTATCGGAAGCGGCCGCGTCTTCTACGGAGCTGTTGTCGGAATCATCCTTTACAGGCTCGGCATCAGCCCCGAAAAATAACTCTTCATCTGCCATTTTTATCATCCTTTCCCTTTTATTTTTCTACGTTATATCTCAGTCAATCTCTGCATCTCTTTGTTAAGCTTCTTCTTAACGAAATCGATCTGTGAGATTACTTTTGAATAAAGCATTCTCTTTGGCCCTATAACTCCGATATTGCCGGAGACTGAATCCGTCAGATTATATGTCGCAGTAATAAAGCTGCAGTCATCGAGTCCCTCCAGCGCTATCTCCTGGCCGATCCTTATCATGAAGGAATCATCACCGCTGTGTTCCCTGACATTCTCCATCTCGTTGATATATCCGGCAACCATACCGGAATCGGAAAGTGTTCCGAGGAGATCCCTTGCGCGTCCCAGTGAACTGAAATCAGGAAGATTCAGCATCCTGTGCTCGCCTTCAAGATAGATATTAAGCTCATCAGCCTGCTTGATCGCGGCGTAAGCTTCATACAGGACCTGCTTAAGGAGCGGTTCGGGAACTTCTGTTCCCTTACCGGCGCTCTCAACCGTTACAAGAGTAATCTCATCCAACGGCTTGCCGGTAAGATTCTTCTCTATTGCGCCGGAGATCTTCATGATCTGCTCGTCATTAAGGAAATTAGGGATCCTTACAACCTTATCCTTAACCACGCCCGCCGAAAGAACCATGACTACAAGAGCTTTGCCCGGCTCGATCATAAGGATCTTGAGCTGCTTGAGAAAACTCTTCTTAAGTCTCGGACTCATTGCCAGTGACACAAAACCGGTGGTCTCTGAAAGCGTATGAGTAGCGTTCTTAATGAGATCTGTTACCTCATTAACACTTGAATCTATCCTCTTCTCGATCTCAAGCTGTTCTTTGGGTGACAGCTCTTCGATAGTCATCAGTGAATTGACATATTCGCGGTAGCCCTTGTCTGAAGGGATCCTGCCGGCAGATGTGTGGGGCTTCTCTATAAGACCCAGGTGCTCCAATTCTGCCATGTCATTACGGAGAGTAGCGGAGCTGACCTGAAAACTGTGTCGCTCGATCAAAGACTTGGAACCGACAGGCTCATTAGTCGATACATAGTCGTCAACAATAGCGTGTAAGACTTCTTTTTTACGGTTGTCTAACTGCATCTTTATGTCTCTCCCTTCTCTGATTAGCACTCTATCGCTTCGAGTGCCAACAACAATATACTCTTAAAGTCAAAAATAGTCAAATGATTATTTGAGTGAAAGCTGTGGCTTATGCAAAACGCTTATCCGGCGGCGCTTTCAGGGTATTTGCAACCATAAAAACGCCCCGGACTGAAGGCCGGGGCGAAGTGCAATACTCTGATTTTTGAAAAGCTCAGAAGTGTCTGATGAAGTTTGCAGCCGAGAAAAATGCTGCTGCTTTGGCACCGCGGGCAGCGCTTGCGGCAGACTGCGCGGCAAGTGTGGCCTGTAATTCCATCTCGGAATTGTGGGAATCCATGATCATTACATTTATGGCTTCCTTAATAGTATCAGCTCTTCCGAGATTGATCGGCTCCCTGATCAGTTCAAGGATCCTCGGATTTGTATAAGACGCTGCCACAGGACAATAACCGTAGTTCATAAAATATGTGTTAAGCTCGTTAGCCAGAGCGTCGTATCTGTCCTCATAATGCCTTAACAGTCTTTCTCTTTCGGCGTTTACCCTTCCGACATAAGCGCGGCCTTTAATTCCGCTTAAGACCAGAAGAGCAATTCCTGCTGCCAGAATGATCCAGGGAACCACCATCACAGCCACCGTCCCGGAATCTGCACTGGCTCCGTAACGGGATGCTGTGGAATATGTCGCAATCGTCGCTAATGAGGCTAAACAAAAAACGCCGCCGCCAATCGTCATGATGAGACCGAATACCTTAAAAGGAGTTCCCCTGCCTCCGCCGACAGAGACTCTCGCTCTTGGATTACTGTAGTATGATATCTTCTCACAGCAATCATCATATTCATCGTACTGTGCCTGCTTTTTGCTGAAATACTGGATCATCCGGTTGATCTCAACGATAGATTCCTGTCTGATATTTCCCTGATGAGCTATAGATGAGACCGGAGCATATACAGGAGCAGGAGTAGGAGCGGGAGCAACCGGTGTCTGTTCAACAGGACTTCCGCAACTCATGCAGAATCTGCTTCCGGCATCTACCTGTGCACCACAATTAGAACAAAACGGCATATGAACACCTCCTCATGGTTTTCACATATATGAAATCATTATAATTTTATTATATGTCGAATAAAACAGATTTTTGTAAATAGATTTCAAAAAGTAAAGGAATACCGGATAAATGCTTTATATCAGCTCAAAGTCATTACTGTTCGAAAAAATTCCCCGCTTATATTACAATATGCTCTGATTTGCTAAGAAACAGGGATTTTGTGTGAGAGGCATAGTTTTCGACATTGATGATACTCTTTACTGCAGGCAGGACATGCTGGTAAAGGCGGCAGAGACCGTATTGGGCGTGACTGTCCCGGACTGGCGCGAATTTATAAGGATCTTCTATGAGAAGAGCGATATAAACATGGCCGCGCTGGAATCAGGCGAGATCTCGACACACGATATCAACGGATGGCGGTATAACGAGACATTTCAGATCCTTGGACTCCCTTACAGTTCAACAGACGGCGGCGATGCGGCAGATGTGTATCTGGAACTTCAGAGTCACATGGAATTAAGCCAGGAGATGATGAAAGCCCTAGACGCTTTTGCTTCCGATCCCGGCATTAAGCTCGCCATTCTTACCGCGGGCGAATCCGCGCACCAGTGGAACAAGGTCGGTATGCTCGGCCTGGACAGATGGTTTGACAGGTCAAATATCATTGTCACCGGCGACACCCCATTTTCGAAGCCTGATATAAGACTCTGCAGGATGATAGAAGACAGGTTGGGCTTAAAGCCCGATGATCTTTGGATGATAGGAGACAATTACGATAAGGATATTACGGCAGCTATAGATGCCGGATGGCATTCTGTCTGGATCAACAGAAGAGATCTGCCGGAGCCCGCCAGACTTCCCGATATAGAAGTCAGGACCGATGACGAACTGACATCGGTCCTGCTGACTGGATTAAATTAACTGTTCCGTGATCTTACTTTACGGTGACTTTGTTCCTTCCGGCCTGCTTGGAAGCATATAATGCTTCGTCGACCCTGTTGAAAGCCTTGGTATTGTCATCATCAGCCTTAAGTTCGGTTACACCGACAGAACATGAGATATGAATGATCGTCGGGAATTCAAAAGCATCAACTCTGGCTCTGAATTCCTCAGCAAGTCTACCCGCCTCATCGATATTCTTATCGCGGCATACAACGACAAATTCCTCACCGCCCCAGCGGCCGGCCATGATCTTATTCTCAGCGGCAAATTCCCTCAGGATACCTGCGAACTGCTTCAGTGTAATATCTCCGACAGAGTGTCCGTAATTGTCGTTGACCTCTTTGAAGTGATCAAGATCGATCATCATCAGGGATACAGGAGAACCGCTCTTCTGGCAGTATGCCAGGGCACTGTTGAACTGTGCCTCGATCTCGCCGTGATTATAAACGTTCGTAAGAGGATCCTTGATCGCCTTTTCCTCGTATTTCTGAAGCGTCGATAATACTTCCATAGTAGACTCGTTGTTATCCTGAACGAGGAATACGAATCTGTAATCATCCTCACTGAACGTCTGAGCCCGGCTGAATATGAGCTTTACCCAGATGAACTTGCCCTCAAGGTTACGCATCATGCAGTCATAAGACGATGTTCTGCCCGGAGTAAAGTTCTTCTTAAGATATTCCGGATCGGTGCGGCGGAGGAACTGCTCCTGGTCTTCAGGCAGGAACATATTAACGATCATCATTCGCCACTCTGAATACTTAAGGTTGTAATTAACGACATCTTCGGAGATCTCGGCAACGTTGATGCTGCTCGTGGTATCGGAAACAAGGTCGATATACATCGAGAAAAGATAAGAATTCTGGATCGTGTTTATCTTCTTGGTCGTAAGGGATTCCTGCAGAGATTCATTGTCATTGAACTCATCCATGATGAAGATATACTTCTTACCTTCTTCATACGGATATACCGTCAGCTGAATGAGATGTGATTCATTCTCATCCTCAAGGGCGACCCTTAACCTGCGGCTGTATTTGTTCTTGAACACGCCGGTATTATCGGCAAAGATCTGATAGTCTCCCGCGACCTTTTCGTTTGAATCATTGAAGTGGAACCAAAGATCCAGGATGAGGTCGTGATAACTTCCGGAATCATTTAGGAAAGCTTTGAAAAAGCCTCTCTTAACAATGGTCTTATATGTATCTATCTCGGAATCAACTACAACAATAGCGCCGACATTGTCATAGAAAAGCCTGGAAACATCCTTGTCGCTCAGATCATATAAACTCTTATTCTCCATGATTCTCTCCTCTTGAAACGATTACTTCAAAGCATAAAACATCATTCAGGCTTTTATTCCTGACCTGATAAAATTTTAAATCACGAAATAGGCATTAGTATTAAGTAAATGAAAACAAAACGTATATGATATGCAACAGATCACAGGTCGTAATACATTTCGTATTCCATCGGTGTCGGCATCGTGATATGGCGTCCCAGATCCTTTCTTCTGTTTGCTATCCAGAGGTTTATAAGTTCGGGCGGGAAAACGCCTCCTGCCGTGAGGAAGTCGTGATCCTTTTCAAGCGCCTTCAATGCAGAGCCCAAAGACTTGGGAAGACCCTTGATCTTTTTCTTGTCCTCTTCGGAAAGATTAAACAGGTTGAAGTCATAAGGTCCGTATCCTTCAGCTTCCGGATCGATCTTATTTTTGATGCCGTCAAGACCTGCCATGAGGATCGCGGCATAGCAATAGTACGGATTGCATGTTGCGTCAGGATTCCTTAATTCAAACCTCTTCTTGTCAGGTGTCTTTGCATAGGCGGGAATACGGATAACGGCGCTTCTGTTCGCAGTGGCATATCCGATGGTAACGGGAGCTTCAAAACCCGGAAGAAGTCTCTTGTAAGAATTCGTAGAAGGATTCGAGAAAGCACAGATTGCAGAGACATGCTTCAGTACACCGCCGATAAAATACAGCGCAGTCTGTGAGAGACCTGAGTATCCCTTTTCATCGTAGAAGACCGGCTTGCCGTCCTTGAACATGAGCATGTGAACATGCATTCCTGAACCGGCTTCACCATAGATAGGCTTAGGCATAAAAGTGGCCGTCTTCCCTTCTTTTACGGCTTCATTTTTGATGATGTACTTGGTAAGCATCGTCTTATCAGCCATCTCGGTCATGGGCGCGAATTCGACCTCGATCTCCATCTGTGCGGAACCGACTTCATGATGATGGTATTTTACCTTGATGCCCTGATTCTCCATCAGCATGCATACACGGCTCCTGTAATCGTACTGGACATCCTGCGGAGGAGCGATGTGATAACCGCCCTGATGTGGAGTCTGGAATCCCAAACTTCCGAACTCGCCTGTATTCCAGAAAGCTTCAGCTCCGTCAAGCGTAAAGCCGGAACTGTTGGGTTTATTGCTGTATGTTACTTCGTCGAAAACATAGAATTCGAATTCAGGTCCGAGCAGGAATGTGTCGGCAACGCCAAGTTCCTTCATATACTCTTCCGCACGCTTGCTTACATTCCTCGGCTCCTGGTTAAACGGAACGTTCTCTTTCTCGCCGATGATCCTTACATCACCGATCATGGAGAGTGTCCTGATCTCACAGAAATCATCGATCGCCGCGCTTGTGAGATCAGGAATGAATACCATGTCGCTCTTTTCGACCGGTGCAAATCCGTAATTGCTTCCGTCAAAACCGATACCCGCTGTCATTATCGATTCGGTGAACCTGTCGGCAGGTATAGTCAGATGATGCCATCTTCCGTTAAGGTCTATCATCCTGAAATCGATCATCTCGATATCGTTTTCCTCGATGAAAACCTTCGCCTCTTCAAAGTTACTCAGCATATATTCCACCTCCGCTGAAAGTATTAAAAATATTTTATCATACGGGCGTGTACATATAATTTGGACAATTCTCGCATTTTCGTATGTGCGTTTTCAGCGATAATCCCAAATCGGAAGTATCCCAAAGTTATATTAACGATTTAGAGCTTTAGTTACATTAACAATTGAGAAACGTTTTCTAATCTGTAAAATAGAGGAAAAATATTTTTTCGGAGCGCTAT
>CACYRM010000030.1 GCA_902776845.1 Oscillospiraceae bacterium | reverse complement strand
GAAGAGGCTGCCAACATCGCAAAGAAGACGGCAGAGGATCTTTTCGAGAATGCGGGAAGATCTGAAGACATGAAGACAACCGAGATCACTAATGATGAGCTCAAGGCCGGCATGCAGATCGCTGACGCGCTCGTCAAGGCAGGTCTTATGAAGTCAAAGGGCGAAGCAAGAAGAATGATCCAGCAGAAGGGCGTATATCTTAACGATAATGTTGTTGAGGACCAGTTCTATGCTCTTCAGGAATCTGATTTCGATGCTAACGGCGAGGCAATCGTCCGTAAGGGTAAGAAGACATATCACAGATTCAAGATCGCGTGATCCTGTTTGTCAGGCATTACACCGTAATATGGAATTAAGCATTAAGGGAGGATTTGCGTCATGAAAAGATTAAAAGCGGCAGTTGCTTCAGTTCTTGCCTGTGCCACATTGCTTTCGTTCACAGGCTGCTCGAGCTTTAAAGTCATTGATGATGAAGACGTTTTCTTTGATGCTTTGGAAGAAGCTGCCGGCATCGAAAAGGACGAGACCATCCACGAGAAGAACTATACATATAACGGTGATAAGGTCGAATACTTGATCTATACCGGCGACGGTGACAACTTCTACCTGTATATGCGTTTTAAGAAAGCCGATGACGCAATGGATGAGTTTGACGAATTCTACCAGGCTTTCGATGAAGTCAAAAAGGATGATGAATTCGAGGGCAACAGTGTGATGAGCGAGACCAGGACACGCGGATCGGTCGTATTCAACGGAGAGATCGCGAGTGACAATTCGCTCAGCTTCTACCACATGAACCAGTACTTCTTTGAGGATTCGGAACTCTTCGGCGGCGTATATGTAAATGATAACGTTTACATCGAGGCTTATTCGGTCAACGGAAGCAAGCGTGACAAGGAGAAGATCACGAAATTCCTTAAGGAGCTCGGATTCCCGAAGCCCTGATAATTGATTTCTCACCGCGGGTCCTCCGCGCTTCGCTTGTGCGGAGGCGGTTCGAAATCATTATCAGTTCTTACAGATTGTTTGAATGATAAATAATTACTCGGAGGCCGGAATTGATTCCGGCCTTTTTTCTTTTTTGAAAAAATCCGAACAGTCCGTTTAATGGCATTTACAAACATATGTTCGGGGTGATAGAATGACGGCACTTAAGATAAATGCGCCGGCATTCTATCGGCATTTCCATAACCCAAGGAGGCGGAACGTATGGCAGACCAGGGCATCAGATATACGTATGACGGTACTTTTGAAGGTTGTTTGTGCGCAGTCCTCGCGGCATTAAGGTCAAAGCAGGTGCCCGCTTCGATAAAGGACCGGAGTATATGCGGCACCGGTGATGATGCCGTGAATATCGAGACAAATTATAAGGATGCGCAGTATCTTTATTCTATGATATCTGCCAGGGCAAGTGTTGAAGTGCAGCAGATGGCATCCGACTATTTCCTGACGGACAGCACCGGACTGGAGATCAATCTTTACAGGATGATATTCTGTTCCCTTAAGTACGGCGCAAGGGTCGCGGAGGATTATAAGAGCAGGACGATGAGGGAGATCCAGATGGCGATCAGGAATCTTTACCGCGAGGCGCAGTCGATACTTGCGGGACTGGATTTTTACATCGGCGAAGAAGCTTCATGCGCTCTGATAAATCCGAGGAACTCCGTCCTTCCGGTCATAAGGAATCCGGTCCTTAAGCGCCGGGATACGGAAAATCTCCTGATCTATGACAAACGGCATCATCTGCTCCTTGAGCGTTATTCGGATCAGGACATGTTATTGGATATATCTGTTTTTCCGCTGCCGGAATTCAAGGATCCGCACGGAGTCTATTCTTATCTGTGGCCTTTTGTCAGAGAGCGGCGTTTTGATGTGAGGGTCATACCCGGGCAAAAGAAAAGCGGCTCCATGATAGAGCCGCTGTGGTTAAAAGCTTCGTAGATCCCGGGGATCACTTCTGGGCTTCTGATGAGGATCTGATAGCCTTTCTCATGATCTTGCCGTTGAATGTCTTGGGGAGTTCATCGACGAACTCAACGATACGGGGATACTTGTAAGGAGCTGTCTTTTCCTTGACGTAATGCTGGATCTCTTTCTTGAGTTCCTCAGTGCCCTCGGTTCCCTTAACAAGAGTGATGGTAGCCTTTACGACGATGCCTCTTACGCCCTGCGGGTCGGGAGCGCCTGTGACGGCACACTCGAGGACATAAGGAAGTTCCATAATGACGTTCTCGATCTCGAAGGGTCCGATCCTGTAGCCGGAGGACTTAATGACATCGTCTGTGCGTCCGACATAGGAGATGTATCCGTCCTCATCCATCCATGCGGTATCACCTGTGTGATACCAGCCGTCGTGCCATGCATCGTTGGTGAGCTCGGGCGCGAGATAGTACTGGAGGAAGAGTCCCTTCGGGTGATAGTTCTGTGTGTTGATGCAGATCTCGCCTGTCTCACCGGGCTTGCAGACGTTTCCGTCAGGATCAAGGATCTTAACGTCGTAGAGCGGGTTAGGTTTGCCCATGGATCCGAGCTTGATCCTGGAACCGACGAGGTTGGCGATTACAAGAGTGGTCTCAGTCTGGCCGAAGCCTTCCATGAGCCTGATTCCTGTAGCTTCCATGAACTTGTTGAAGACCTCAGGGTTCAGAGCCTCACCTGCGGTAACCGCATACTTGAGGGAAGAGAGGTCGTATTTTGAAAGGTCTTCCTTGATGAAGAACCTGAACATTGTCGGAGGCGCGCAGAATGTGGTGATGTTGTATTTCTTGAACATCGGGAGGATCTCTTCAGCCTTGAAGCGCTCGAAGTCGAACGTGAAGACAGGAGCTTCGCAGAGCCACTGGCCATAGAGCTTGCCCCAGAGTGCCTTACCCCAGCCCGTATCGGAGATCGAGAAGTGGAGACCGTTAGGGTCTACGTTCTGCCAGTACTTTGCAGTAGGGATGTGGCCGATGGCATACATATAAGAATGCAGAGCCATCTTGGGGTAGCCTGATGTGCCTGATGTGAAGAACATGACCATAGGATCATAGCCGCATGCATAGTCAGCAGGACGCTCGAAGACGTCGGAGCAGTTCTTGAACTCCTCGTTGAAGTCGTGCCATCCGGGTCTTGAACCGTTGCAGATGATGAGTGTCTCCACTCCGCATGCCTGGGCTGCCTTCTCGGCCTCATCGGCAGCATCATCATCTGCGGTGCAGAAGACTGCCTTAACGCCTGCGGCATTGAAGCGGTATTCGTAGTCGTGGTCACGGAGGAGATGGGTAGCAGGGATCGCTACGGCGCCGAGCTTTTCGAGACCCATCATGGCAAACCAGAACTGATAGTGTCTCTTGAGTACAAGAACGACCTTGTCACCCTTGCCGATGCCCAAAGACTTGAAATAGTTGGCAGTCATGTTGGAATATTTCTTTATGTCGGCAAATGTGAATCTCTTCTCGGTTACGCAGTCTTTTGCGACCCAGAGCATAGCGAGCTTGTTGGGATTCTTGTCTGCGATAACGTCAACGCAGTCGAATGCGAAGTTAAACTTCTTGCACTCGGGAACGTTTACGTCAACGTCGACCAGTGTGCCGTTCTCGTCAAGAATACCGTTGAGATAACGCGCATATACCGGATCCTCGAGATTGGCAGCGTCAACGTTTGTAACGTTATCGGTGCGGAGCTCTTCGGAATTGTAAGGAGTGGTATAGTTCTCACCCTTGCCCCATGCCTCGGGGTTGAGGATGATCGCATAGAAGACACAGTCCTCGCCGCCCAAAGCGAACTCACCGTGGGGCTGTGTGGAGTCAAAGTAGATGGAATCGCCTTCGTGAAGGACTTCGGAGGAATCTCCGATGATTACCTTGAGGGTACCCTTTACGACGATATTCATCTCCTGATAGTTATGTGAAACGAGGTGATACGGAGGATTAAGAGCTTCTTCTGAATAAGGAACCACGACACGGAAAGGTTCGCAGAGCTTATTTTTGAATCTTGACGCGAGACGCTGGTACTTATAACCGGTGCGTCTTGTGATGGGGCTCCCCTGACCGTTTCTTGTTACGGCATATTCTTTGAGGGAAGGGGAAGAGCCTTCCATGATATCAGAGATCTCAACACCCGCGAGATTAGCAAACTTATAAATGAATGTAAAGTTGAAGTCCTGGGTGCCTTCTTCAAACTTCAGATATTCTTCTGTCGTAATATCAAGTTTGGAAGCCACTTCCTCAGGTGACAGACCCATATCGAGTCTTAAGCCGTGAACTCTGTCTGCAACTTCTGCGAGTCTTAACTCAACGTTGCTGTTTTGTGTTGTTGACATAACCTTTTCTCCTTTACTGTCAATCTGTCTTGTCTGTCTTTGCCGGGGCAAAAAAAATGCCCCAACATCCTACTTGGACATTGAGACGAATAAAATCCGCGGTACCACTCAACTTGCAAACTTATCTGTTTGCCACTTACGAAGTCTAACAACTCCTTTGCATTAACGCAGCATCACGGGCACTGTCTACTTGGGATAATTCCTGTTCGGGGTGCCGGCTCGGAAGGGATAGTCTTATTGCAAATATCGTCACGTGCCTCTCAGCAAACGGCACTTCTCTGTATTGATCGAATCTCTGCGGCTTTCTTCGTCACAGCCTTTAGCAGTATTCAATTGTATGCATTTCCTGACAGAAATGTGACATAAGAATATACTTGCGTAACACGAATGTCAACATCATTTCATAATAATTTTTGCACACAAGAATTTGAAAGTGTAAAATAGGCATAACTATTCTTATAATCCGATTATATGCACTGAGGTGCATTTCCGGGTGAGAAAAGGCAACGCACACAAAAGACCTTGCAATAAGCAGTAACCAGTTTGCCAAGGAGAAAAAACATGTCGGTTAAGTATCTTGTATCGGGTGGCGAAGGCGCATTAGGAAAAACGGTTATCAGTATGCTTCTCCAAAGGGGAGAAAAAGTTAGGATCCTCATGAGTGAGCTTTCTGATACCAGGATCTACAGAAATAATCCGAACATTGAGATCTGTTACGGTATTTCCACAGACAAGGATTCGATGAGGGAATTTTTCGAGCTCGACGATCCGAGAAATGCGGTTCTTTTCCATACAGATGAATATGTTTCCCTTACTGATTCGACAAATCTCACGATGAGAAGAGTTAACGTTATCGGTGCGGAGAATGTTGTCGATATGTGCCTCAAGCGCAAGGTTGGTAAGCTGGTTTATCTGAGTTCCGCTTACGCGCTGAATCCTGAAGTGTCAGGTGACAGCATCACGATCCATTTCGACCGCAACAAGGTTGCAGGTGAGTATGCGAAGTCCAAGGCCGAGGCTGCTGCTTATGTCATGGAGAAAGTTGCCCTCAACAGACTCAATGCCGTAATGGTATTGCCTACATTCATCATCGGTCCCGGTTATTCGCAGGATTATGAGATCAATAAAGTTCTTAACAGTTATCTTAATAACGGCACTATCCCCCCGAAGGGCGGCGGCCGTGCGTTTGTAGATGTAAGAGACGTTGCCAATGCCATGCTTACGCTTGCTGACAAGGGTGAACCCGGTGCAGGCTACATCGTCAGCGGCGACTACAAGACATCAGATGAATTCTTTAAGGATGTTAATGATATCCAGGGTATCGAAGCACCTGTAAAGACAGCTTCAAAGCTTGTCATGAGCAAGTCCCTGGCAAAGCTCGTAGATTTCTATTACAAGATCACACACAAGGAGAATCCGAGAGAAGCTTACACATTGTTCAGCGAGAATCCGGATGCCCGTTTCGAAGACAACAGCAAGGGCATTCTTCCCGAGACCACTATAAGCTTCAAGGAATCACTTAACGATACTATCAAGGGAGCGCAGCAGGGCGGAATCCAGGCTGCGGCTGCTGTTTCGCCCAAGTCGGATAAAAAATCCGATGCGCCTCAGGGTAAGGGTGACAAGAAGACTTCTGCGGAAGCAATGGAAGCAAGACTTAAGCAGACGCAGGCAGTTGCTTCAAAGTCCGGTTCAGCTACCCAGACACCGCCGAGAACACCGTTCGCAAGACATGCTGCTGCGGCAGAAGCAAAAGCAGCTGCTGATAAGGAAGAGGAAGTCAAATCCATTATCCCTCAGTCTACTCTGAAGGATCCCGAGCTGGAGACAAAGCCTGAGCCCAAGACTAACAGTGAACCCGCTTTCAGATTCGGAAGCACACCTACGAAGTTCACCAAGGCAGAGCTTCCTCTGAAGTCTGATTCCAAGCCGCAGGAGGCACCTAAGGCAGAGAACGCAAAACCGGTCACTCCTCCTGAAGCTCCGAAGAGAGAACCCGTAAAATCAATTATCCCGCCGTCAGCTCCTGCTGCGGAAGCGTCTAAGACAGAATCTTCTCCTTCAGGATTCCCGAGAGCAGCGGCTACACCTTCATCAGGATTCCCGAGAGCAGTAGCGACACCTTCGTCCGGTTTCCCGAGAGCGGCAGCAACACCGTCATCGGCACCTAAGGCAGCAGCTCCTTCTGAAGCTCCGGCTGTAAATGCGGCTGAACCTAAGCCTGCCGAAGCACTTAAGAAGGAAGAAGCTCCGAAGGCTGAAGCACCCAAGGTTGCAGAAGCACCTAAGACAGAAAGACCTGCTTCAACAGGATTCCCGAGAGTAGCAGCTACACCTTCGTCCGGATTCCCCAGAGCGGCAGCAACGCCTTCAACAGGATTCCCGAGAGCGGCAGCAACACCGTCATCGGCACCGAAGACAGCAGTTCCTGCTGAGACTCCCGCTGCAAAGGCGGCTGAGCCCAAGCCTGCTGAAGCACCAAAGAATGAAGTAACACCTAAGAAAGAAGAATCTCCAAAGGCAGAAGAGGCACTTAAGACAGGAAGACCCGGTTCAACGGGATTCCCGAGACCGGCGGCTACACCTTCTTCCGGATTCCCGAGGCCGGCGGCTACGCCTTCGTCAGGATTCCCGAGCGCTGCAGCAACACCGTCATCGGCACCTAAGGCAGCAGTTCCTTCTGAGGCTCCGGCTGCGAAAACAGCTGAACCTAAGCCTGCTGAAGCACCTAAGAAGGAAGAAGCTCCCAAGGCAGCAGAAGCACCTAAAGCTGCAGAAGAGCCTAAGGCGGAAAGACCTGCTTCAACCGGTTTCCCGAGAGCAACAGCAACGCCTTCTTCCGGATTCCCGAGACCGGCAGCTACACCTTCATCTTCTCCGGCTCCTAAAAAGGAACCTTCTTTGGGCGGCGGCTCTTCTTTAGGCAGATCGTCATTAGGAGGATCGTCTTTGGGCGGTTCCACATTGGGTGGCGGTTCATCATTAGGAGGATCATCTTTGGGTGGCGGATCACTTGGCGGCGGATCGCTTGGTGGTGAAACACTTGGCGGCGAAACGCTTGGCAGCGGATCGTTGGGTGGCGGATCACTTGGCGGTGGATCGCTGGGCGGATCTTCTCTTGGCGGAGAGTCATCTTTGGGCGGAGAAGAGACACTGCATTCAGACAGTTCAAAGCAGTCGATCAATTATGCGTTTATGTCTGCACAGTCTAATCCTTTCAAGCCCGCGACATCATCTGATCCGAGTCCTTTCAAGTCGGCACAGCCTGCGGAAACGAACCCTTTCAAGTCAGCACAGCCTGCGGAAACAAATCCGTTTAAGCCTATCCAGTCTGCTGCATCTTCGAATCCCGCTCCGTCAGGTCCCATCAATGCGGCATTTAAGCCTGCCGAGTCGGCAACTCCTGCACCGAAGCCGGAGCCCGCTTTTACCAAGGCTCCGCAGACGACAACATTCTCCGAGGCTGATCTTTCGGAACTTGAAGAGGAGATCGACAAATTCGGTATTCCTTCAGGTCCTGTAGTTCCGCCCGGAATCTTTGCGCCGCCGAAGAACTGAACAGACTGATATATACGTAAGATATAAAGTGGAATCAGAAATAATAAATAAGAAGATCATATTAGCAAGCGCGTCTCCCAGGAGGCGCGAATTGCTGTCTTTGGTAATAAATGAGTTTGAGATCATAACGGCTGATATCGATGAACGCGGTGCCGAGATCCGTATGGAGGAGGAAGGAACTCCCGTAAACAAAGTCAGCGAGTGTCTGGCTGAGATAAAGGCGGGAGCAGTTTTCGATTCTCTTACTGAATATGAGAAAGAACATTCGGTGGTCATAGGCGCGGATACATCGGTCATACTGGATGATGTGATCTACGGCAAACCTGTGGACAGGGATGACGCCGTGAGGATGCTCTCTTCAATGTCCGGAAGAGTCCATACGGTAGCTACCGGAGTCGCTCTTTTCGCAGGAAAGGAAAGACGGTGTTTTACCGAAGAGACTCGTGTGGAATTCAATAAGCTTGATGATTACCAGAAGGCGTTGATATCAGATTACTGCGACACAGGATCGCCTTTCGATAAAGCCGGCGCATACGGCATTCAGGACAAAGGCGCCCTGTTGATAAAAGGAATAGACGGAGACTACTCAAACGTCGTCGGATTACCCGTTGCAAAACTGGCACGGGAGCTGGCAAACATGGTAAAATATTCTTTGGAATAAGTTTGGGTTCCAGGGAGGAATACTAAATGTTTGGGATAGGTATTAATAATTTAATTAAGATAGGCTTTAGGGTAAGCGATCACATTCTGAAGCAGCAGGAGATAGAGCGTTCAAGGACAGCTTCCGAGAAGGCCCGTCTTCAGGCTGAAGCTTCGCGCGAGAAAGCAATCGAAGAGAATAACAGATACAGAAGAACACAGCTGGAGGATGAGATCGCTCGTGCCAGCGTTGCTGTGGAATGCCCGAACTGCGGTTCCACAGGCAACCGTATCAGAAAGAATTCCACAGGGTTCTGCCAGTTCTGCGGAACAGCGATCCAGATCACATCAAGCGGAAGCATTCATATAGCTGATCCGTTCGAAAAGGAAAGAGCCCTGATCGAGGAAGAACAAAGGCGTAAGAGCGGGGTATCCTGAATTGTCCAAGATCGGTAAAGGCAGTGGTACATTCGGAAGTGTTGCGGCACTTGTAGGCATATATCTGCTTATCTATTTAGTGTGCACGGCACTGTTTATCGGATTATTCCATACTGGCATCCTTAAGAATATGGAAGTCCTTATGTACAGAGGCGTTGCTTTTATCCTCATCACCGGGGTCATATCCGCGGTGATAATGGGAATTGCCAGAAAGCTCTGGGGATTTATCACTGTAAGGGACATCATACTGATGTTCTGCATTTTCTGCTGCGTTAACATGGTATTCCTGACGCTCGTTCCCGTAACCGTCGAAAGGTCGGTCTCGGTATTCATGCTCAGCTATATGGATGAGAACGCAGACCAGACATTCACTGAAGAATCAGTAGGCGAGGTCTTCACATCGAAGTATGTTGAAGATTACGGAGCTTTTGAAAAACGTTTTGATGAGCAGGTTGTAACAGGCACGATCGAAAAGAATCCTGACGGTACATATTCGATCACCGGCAGGGGAAAGTTTGTTGTAAAGATGTTCAGGATGATCGCCGAATGGTTCGATACTGACAGACGGCTGGTTTATCCCAACGAGAATTAAGCTTTGATCTGAAAGCGGGGAGCAGCAATGTCTACCGGCGATTTTCATGGCGGAGATACCCATATAGGAAGTTTTCACGATTCCGGAGGCGGAGATTTTTCCGGAGGCGGCGGTTTCTTTGACGTAAGCGGCGGCAGTGATTTCTATGATGCTCCTTACGACGGCTCCGGCAGTGCAGGCGGGAAGATCGCATCCGCCGTTCCGGCTGCGATAATCGGAACTCTTGTTATTTCATGGATCTCTTTTGAGATATTTGCTTCATCATTTACGGGTATCAATATCATTAACATGGCCCTGTTCTGTGCGGGATTTGTTCTGCTCGGTCTGGGAATGAAAGACTATGCAAGGACTTCCGCATTAGGAAGCATCAGAAGAGGAAAGATCCCAAAATACACTGGAGACGTCAGGCACGGAAGACCTTCAGACGATGCACTGTGTGACGGAAGAAGCTGGGCTGTGGAGAATAAGAACCTCTACCTGATCTCTTTTTTTGACAGTGATTTTGGAACGGATAACGCGGAGAAGGTATATGACACCATGAAGCGTACTCCTGGCATTATCTGGATGAACCTTTTTGTGTGGGCCGGCGCAGTGTTCGCGTTTACTATCTCCCATTTATTCTGTTATGAGCTGATCATTCCGTATTTTGAGAGAAAGGTCATGAGCGATCAGGCGTTTGCTTTTATCGATGCCCTGACATTTTATCTGCCTTCGATCCTGGTGCTCTTATGCGGAGCGGCCTGCTTTTTTATCGTCAGGGTAAGGGACAACATCCTTCATAAATGTGCCCTGCGTATCGTAAAAGACAATGAAGCGGTGGAGGAAAGGAAGGAGACAGAGGATTATATAGCGGGCCAGCTGGGCAAAAAGTGGTACTACAACACATGTCCCAACTGCGGCGCGCCGGCCTCGGATACCCAGTCGGCATGTACCGTTTGCGGTTCTTCGCTTGAAGTTTTGTCTTTTGAGAATTCATATCCGGGCGCCGTTCACCGCCTGGCAAGTGTGCAGCCGACGGATCTGCCTGAAGATCTCACAAACGTTTATCTGAGATAAAAAGACTGTCCCTTATGGTGTTTGTTCACCGTTGAGACAGTCTTTTAGTATCTTCTTATGGAAAAACCGGCAGGATCAGATTCTTCCGAATCCTACAGCGCGGCGTACAAGCTCGTACTTCTCTTTTGCGATCGCGTTGGTGTAGTCGCGTCCGGCATCGAGAATATCGTTGATGATGCCGCTGTTCATTACCTCATTGTACTTATCCTGGAAAGGAATGACCTTGCTGACAACTGCGTCTGCAACTGCTTTTTTAAGATCACCGTAACCGCCGCCTTCGAACTTTGCAACCGCGTCTTCGATCGTGCAGCCGGAGAATACGGAGTAGATAGTAAGAAGGTTAGATACACCGGGCTTCTCGTCCTCGTCGAACTTAATGATGCCGTCGGAGTCAGTAACTGCGGACATGATCTTCTTGCGGATGGTCTTCTCGGGATCCGAAAGGAAGACCGAAGCCTTCGGATTATCTGTGGACTTGCTCATTTTCTGTGCGGGATTCTGAAGGTCGCGGATCTTGGCTCCGATCGTAGGGATCAGTGGCTCGGGGATCTTAAAGAGCTCACCGTAACGGTTGTTGAATCTGATTGCAAGGTTTCTTGCGAGTTCGACATGCTGCTTCTGGTCGATTCCGGTGGGAACATACTTCGGATCGTAAAGAAGGATGTCTGCCGCCATAAGGTCAGGATATGTTACGAGACCTTCCGTGAAAGCCTCATGGAGTGCTGACTTTGCCTTGAACTGGTGCATCCTTGTAAGGTCACCGTGAGGTGTGTGGCATTCAAATATCCAGGACAGATTTGCGTGATAGAGATTCTCGGACTGAATGTAGATATGCATGTTGGGAAGATCGGGATCGACTCCGCATGCGATGTACATTGCGATCGCGTTGATGATGTTCCTGTGGAGCGCGTCGGGATCCTGGGGAACCGTGATGGCGTGCATATCAGGAACGAAAAGGAATGTCTCATAATCCTTCTGATAGTTGACGATCTGCGAGATGCCGCCCGCATAATTGCCGATAGTAAGCGAACCGCTGGGCTGAAGACCTGTAAGTAATCTGTCCATATTAAACCCTCCGTTGTCTTAAGACGACTAATATTAACACTTTATAATATAATTATCAAAAACAACGAAGGGGTGTCCTGTGTTATATATCCTTTGCGCCTTGAAATGTGAAGCTGCGGCTCTGACCGGACTGCCCGGTAAGACCGTTGTTACGGGCGTGGGCGGGCGCGTTTCAGACTGCATCGCCGCATTGGATCTGAGGCCTGATGATCAGGTGCTTAATGCAGGAGTATGCGCAGGATCTGAAAAAGGCGCGGGTTATCTTATCAATCAGGTGATATCCCCTGCCAATGGGCGCCGTTTTTATCCGGATATCCTTTTCGAGTCCGGCGCGAAAGAAGCAACTCTCATATGTTCTTCTGAGATTGTGACTTCGGTGGAAGAGGGTATGCTCTACGACATGGAATCCGCATTGATCTGCGAGAGCGTTCTGAAGGTAATTCCTCCTTCAAACCTTGCGATATATAAAGTCGTTTCTGACAGCGGCAGCGGTTTTCCTTCCGCAAACGAAGTGACGCAGCTCATAAGATCACACGCTGATGAGATTAGAAAGATTGCGTTGTTGCTGGCCGGTAATACCGCTCCGGTTTCTTATGAGTTCATTCCCGATGACCTTAAAGACAAGCTCCGCCTCACACAATACATGCGCAATGAATTAAAAGATCTGGAGCACTATGCGGTTACGGCAGACAGACAGGATGAGGTTATAAGACTGTTTGCACGCTTGGAGGAAGAGGGGCGGATCCCTGTTAATGACAAGAAAAAAGCAAGGGAGGTGCTCGATGAGATTTACTCATGTTTACGTTGAGGAACGGGCACTCGGGTACCCTCTTGCTAAGTCTTTATTGGAGAAACTTCCTGACGCGGATGTCATCGGGATCAGGCACTATAAAGATGTTTTCGACCGCAAAAGGCAGAATGCCGTTTTGCAAAGAGACCACCGGGCACTGATCATTGCGGTCCGTGACGGAAGCAGGGTCTTCGAAGGGGCACCGGTCTGCCAGTCATTCGGCAATCAGAATTTTTATTACGCGAGCTCCATGATGAACTGTCCCTTCGACTGTGAGTACTGTTATCTGAAAGGAATGTATCCTTCCTCCAACATAGTGGTGTTTGTGAATCTTGAGGATTACCGCGCGGACATCGAGGAGAAGCTTAAGGACGGACCGGTGTATGTCTGCGCGTCTTACGACACCGACCTGATCGCGATGAACAGCCTGACGGGGCATGCGGATTTCTGGAAGGAAATGGCACGTGAACATCCGGACCTGCTCGTTGAACTCAGGACAAAGGCGGCAGTTGATATCACGGATAACATATCGAACGTCATCTATGCTTTTACCTTGTCGCCGTCTGAAGTCGTGTCGCGTTATGAAAGGCTGACTGCCCCTGTGTCAGCGAGGATCAGGGCTGCCGCCAAGGCTCTTGAAAACGGAGCAAAGGTGAGGCTTTGTTTTGACCCGATAATTAAGATAAATGATTATGAGTCTGCATATAAGGAACTGATCGATGAGACTGCGGCCGCGCTTGATCTTAAAAAGCTCACGGATGTAAGTGTCGGCACGTTCAGGATATCCGCTGATTACCTGAATAAGATGAGGAAGGCTTATCCTGATTCGGAGGTCGCATGGTATCCTTATGTTATCAAGGAAGGCATTGCCCAATATGAACCCGGGACTGACCGCGCCATGCAGGAATATGTCTTAGGACTTCTCGGAAAATACATCGGAAGGGAGAAGATCTTCACATGGAATTAAAGACTGCGATCGTGACCGGAGCGTCTTCCGGAATAGGATTTGCAATATCAAGGATGCTCACTGAAGAAGGGTACAGGGTATTCGGGATCGGAAGGATCTTCCCCGATGACAGCGGCTTTTTTGAGCAGAGACTGTCTCTTGACCTGAGGGATACTGACATCCTTCTTAATAAGATCTCCGGAATAAAGAAGGTCGACCTGCTGGTCAATGCCGCAGGCAGCGCATATTACGGGCTTGCCGAATTCAATACTCCTGATCAGATCAAGGAGATGTGCAGGACTGACCTTGAAGCGCCGATGATACTTACATGCTCGCTCCTGCCAAGGCTTAAGGATTCCAGGGGCATGGTGATCAATATCGCATCTGTTACATCCACAAGGATCAATACCCACGGCGCGGCTTACGGCGCTCTGAAAGCGGGTCTTCGGAGCTTCGGAAGGAGCCTTTATGAGGAAGTCCGCAAGTCGGGTGTCAGGGTAATAACAGTCTGTCCGGATCTTACGGCCGGAACAAAGCTTTACAGAAATGCTGACTTTAAGCCCTCTGAGGAGGACGGATGTTTTCTGACTCCGGAGGATACTGCCGAATGCGTCAGGGATATCATCAATATGCGTGAAGGGGCAGTTGTGACCGAAGTCGAAGTCAGGCCGCAGTTCAACAGGATCGAGAAGAAAAGAAACGGTTCCTGAATTGAAATGAGTGTCTGATTAATCTAATATTTCATTATGGGATCTTCCGTTAAGCAAAACAGACTGTATTCATTTTATAAAGCTGTAATAACAGTGCTTTGTTTTGCTGTCTGCTTTTATCTGTTCCTGGTAAGCTTTACGGGCACGTTCAGACTGATCTCAGGTATCGGCTCGGTCCGGGTATTGTTTCTGAATCCCGTCGTTATATTGCTGATCGCGTTTGCCGCAGTTCTTGCTGCGGGCGTGTATATAACCAGAACCGGAAAGCTAAACGGCCTTTTCGAAAGACTTGACGATGAACAGTCATTTAAGCGCATCATGACTGCTCTCAAGATTGCGGTCTTTATAGAATGCCTGGTCTTATCTGCGGCCGCTCTCGGGATGCGTCAGCGCGTGGACCAGTACAGCGTTCAGTATTCCGCGTACGGACTTTCATGGGACGTAACTGAAGTCCTTACTCCTCCGAGACATCTCGGAGTATATCCGAACAATGTGGGAATAGTATTTGCCATATATCTTATGAGCTTTATCACGGGGCATTACAACAATGCTGTGATCATGCTCATCTTTTCTTCCATGATACCGTTTATCTATTCCGATCTTGCGGAGATCGGAGAGAAGTTCGGAATGTCCCGCAAGTCGCAGATCCTTGTCATGATCTGCGGTCTGTTATTCATTCCGCTGCAGACGAAGAGCACGTTTGTCTACGGTGACGCTCCGGGTCTCTTTTTCGCCGTGAAAGCGATAAAGTATGCTTCGGATATTGCTTTTAAAAAGTCCACCCGGAAAAGTGTTGCGGTCGTGATCGCTTTTACGGCGGTTGCCTATGTGCTCAAGAATAATTATCTGATCTTTGCCATAGCGATCGTCCTGTGTCTTACTGCGGAACTGTTAAGGCAACGCAGATTCAGGGAGCTGTTTATCCCTCTGGCGGTAATAGCTGCAATGCTGCTCCTTAATACCGGGCTCAAGCTGGCTGTAGGCGCGGTCCTGGGCGGTCAGGTATCTTCCGGCGCGTCCAAGTTCTCATGGATCGCCATGGGAATGCAGGAAAAT
The DNA here is from genome assembly GCA_902776845.1 of Oscillospiraceae bacterium. GTDB lineage: Bacteria > Bacillota > Clostridia > Saccharofermentanales > Saccharofermentanaceae > Saccharofermentans. The sequence continues at coordinate 4,887 of CACYRM010000030.1, read as the reverse complement.
GCCGGTATCTTTAACGGTTACAACGATGCCACTTATTATGAGACCGGCTTTGATGTAAATGCCCAGTCTGAAATGGCAAAGAATGAAATAGCCACGAGGCTCAATGAGTTCCTTTCCGATCCGAATCAGGCGATAGGATTCTATATCAGGAAGGTAATGGTCCAGTGGTCTGACCCGACGTATAACGCATTCGAATTTGCGGGCAGAAATGTCTATGCGGCAGATAATGCCTCGCCGTTTTTGTGGTATGCCTCAAATCCTGAGGTCACCAGGGTTGCCGCTTCTTTTCTTAAAGTATTCCAGGTTCTGATGCTCTCGGGAAGTGCCGTTGCCGCAGGCAGGGAACTGCGGAAGAAGACGGGTACGCCTGCCTTGTTCCTGCTCACTGCATTTATCGGAGGGTCTTTTTTCCATCTTATATGGGAGGCAGGTCCCTCATATGCCATGCCTTATGCCGTAATACTGATCCCCACCGGTATTTCCGGAATGATCCTGCTTATTAAGAAACTTTCGTCTGTAAAGGCAAAGGAACTTATGAAGGCAAATATAGGAGTCAGCGTTTCCGGAGTGGCGGTCTTCATTGCCGGAACCGCCGTTTTCCTTCTTGCGGCCGCAGGGATCGGGACCATCAGGCAGATGCTCGCAGACGGACGCAGTGAATACAGGACATATTTCAGTGAGACGCTTCCACGTACCAGAGATGCTGTAGATGAAGGTATGTTTTATCTTAAGCCTGCGATTGAAGACTATGATGGTCAGGGAATAGAGATCGAACTCGTCAGATATGCCGGCAAATACCGTCTGAAAGTGAATGCTGACGGTGTGGATGAGGAGATATATCTGACTAATGAAAACGGCCGGATCAAGGCTGACTGGTGCACTTATGATGAGGCCCAGGTCTTTGTTATCGTCAAAAACCATAACGGAACATATTCGCTCTTCCAGGATACCGACGGCACCCTGACAATGGATCCGGATAGCGGATTAAGTGTCGGAGAGCTCATAGATTATACTTATACCTTTGACGATTCCGAGTACCGTGATTTTATATCGGAGCATCCGGAGATGACCTGGTATCTGGTTCCGGTTTAAGGACATTTTCCCCGAAAAGAAATATTACATTTTTCGTTCCGGAAGGTTCGAAAATTGATAAAAAAGTCTTGAAACCCTATTGTTTGTCAAGTTTTTATGCTTTTATTACAATCGCATTACAAGCACAATATATTGGGCTTTGCTGTTGACACAACCACAACATATAGGTAATCTTTAAGAGCGTTTCGAAAGCAAACGGAACGTATTCGCACCTATTTTCAATTCAAAAGCGAGGTATTGGGGCATGATCATCGGCGGACTTCAGAAGTTGACTCTTTTGGACTTCCCCGGGACAGTGGCCTGTACGGTGTTCACCGTCGGCTGCAACCTGAGATGCCCTTTCTGCCACAACCCCGGATTGGTATTCAATCCCCCGGAGGACATGAGGATGAGCGAGGAAGATTTTTTCGCATTCCTTAAAAAGCGTCAGGGGATACTCGACGGAGTTGCCATTACGGGCGGCGAACCGCTTCTGCATGCTGACATCGGTGAGTTTATCGCGAAGATAAAGTCGATGGGATACAAGGTAAAGTTTGATACCAACGGCACGTTTCCGGACAGACTGGAGAAGATCCTGTCCGAAGGCAACGTCGATTACGTGGCGATGGACCTGAAGAACACCTTTGACAGGTATGCAGAGACTGTCGGTATAAAGAACTTTGATGTCGAACTCATTAAGAGAAGCATCAGGGTGATACAGGAAAGCGGAGTGGCTCACGAGTTCAGAACGACCGTGGTATCGCCTCTGCACGAAGCCGGCGATTTTGAGGAGATCGCAAAGCAGGTGGAAGGATCTGAGAATTACTTCCTTCAGGGCTTTGTCGATTCGGGAAATCTCTTAAACGGCGAAGGCCTGAGCGAGATGCCTCATGAGGAATTGGAAAAGGCTTTGGAAAATGCGAAGAAAATAATACCGCAATCAAAGATCCGCGGAGAGAGTTAAGGAGAGGAACATGTATCAGATCATCAAAAGAGACGGCAAAGTCGTAGACTTTGACTTAAGTAAGATTTCGGGAGCCATCGAGAAGGCCTTCGTTGCACAGAACAGAGAGTATAATTCACAGATCATCGATATGCTCGCTTTGAATGCCGTATCCGACTGCGAGAAGAAGGCAGTTGACGGCAAGGTGGACGTCGAGTCCATTCAGGACAGCGTCGAGGTCACGCTCCAGAAGATGGGTTACGATGATGTAGCCAAGGCTTACATCCTTTACCGTGCACAGCGCGAAAAGATCCGTAACATGAATTCCGCGCTCCTGAACTACAAGAGCCTCGTTGACAGCTACGTTAAGGTTGAAGACTGGCGTGTTAAAGAGAACTCCACTGTTACATATTCCGTAGGCGGCCTTATCCTCTCCAACTCCGGCGCCATTACTGCAAATTACTGGCTTTCAGAGATCTACGACAAAGAGATCGCAGACGCACACAGAAATGCCGATATCCACATTCACGACCTTTCCATGCTCACAGGTTACTGTGCAGGCTGGTCCTTAAAGCAGCTCATCCAGGAAGGCTTGGGCGGCATCACGGGCAAGATCACATCTGCTCCCGCAAAGCACCTCTCCACACTTTGCAACCAGATGGTCAACTTCCTCGGCATCATGCAGAATGAGTGGGCAGGCGCTCAGGCTTTCTCCTCTTTCGATACATATCTCGCACCTTTCGTAAAGATCGACAACCTTAACTACAAGCAGGTTAAGCAGGACATCCAGTCCTTCATCTACGGCGTAAACACACCTTCCAGATGGGGTACGCAGAGCCCGTTCACGAACATCACACTTGACTGGACTGTTCCGAACGACCTCGCAGAGCAGAACTGTATCGTAGGCGGCAAGGAAGTCGACTTCAAGTACAAGGATTGTAAGGCTGAGATGGATATGGTCAACAAGGCATTCATCGAGATCATGATCGAGGGCGATGCCAACGGGCGCGGCTTCCAGTATCCTATCCCCACATATTCAATTACAAGAGACTTCGATTGGTCAGAGACCGAGAACAACAAGCTTCTTTTCGAGATGGCCGCTAAGTACGGTATTCCTTATTTCTCCAACTACATCAACTCCGACATGGAGCCTTCCGATGTACGTTCGATGTGCTGCCGTCTGCGTCTCGATCTCCGTGAACTCCGCAAGAAGTCCGGCGGTTTCTTCGGTTCAGGCGAGTCCACAGGTTCTGTAGGCGTTGTAACGATCAATATCCCCCGTATCGCATATCTCGCAATTGACGAGGCTGATTTCTACAAGAGGCTCGACCACCTCATGGATGTCTCCGCAAGATCACTCAAGATCAAGAGAAATACGATCACAAAGCTTCTCGAGGAAGGCCTCTATCCTTATACAAAGCACTACCTCGGAACATTCAACAACCACTTCTCGACGATCGGTCTCGTCGGCATGAACGAGGCAGGCCTCAACGCAAGATGGCTCAGAAAGGATCTTACCCACGAAGAGACACAAAAGTTCGCTGCTGATGTTCTGAACCACATGAGAGAGAAGCTCTCCGAATACCAGGAGAAGTACGGCGACCTCTATAACCTCGAGGCTACACCTGCAGAGTCCACTGCATACCGTCTTGCAAAGCACGACAAGGCAAAGTATCCGGATATCATCACGGCAGATGACGCTTCCGGTGTGTTCTACTACACCAACAGTTCACATCTTCCTGTCGGCTACACCGCAGACATCTTCGATGCTCTTGATGTTCAGGACAATCTCCAGACTCTCTACACATCAGGCACGGTCTTCCACGCATTCTTAGGCGAGCGTCTCCCTGACTGGAAGGCAGCAGCTTCCCTCGTAAGGAAGATCGCCGAGAACTACAGACTGCCTTATTACACGATGTCTCCTACATATTCAATCTGCTCCGCTCACGGATACCTCCCCGGCGAACAGAAGGCCTGCCCTGTTTGCGGCGGTCCCACAGAGACATACAGCCGTATCACAGGCTATTACCGTCCGGTCAAGAACTGGAACGACGGCAAGCTTCAGGAGTTCAAGGACAGAAAGACATATGATATCTGCAATTCAAATATGAAGCCCAGAACGGCTACTGTTACCATAAGCAAGGCTGAGGACAAGGAGCTCCCCGAGCTTCTTCCAACGGACGGAGATGCACAGGTAACAAAGCCTATGCTCTTTACGACCCACACATGCGCAAAGTGCAAGGCTGTTAAAGCTATGTTCGATGAGCAGAGATTTGATTATGAACTGATCTACGCAGATGACGACTCCGAGCTCGCAAGACAGTTCGATATCGTAAACGTTCCTGTCCTCATCATTCCTGACGGAGACGGATACAAGAAATATACTGATATCGGACCCATCAGACAGTATGTGAATGATTGCAAGGGCATAAAAGCTTAAGGAATGGTGTTATAAGTTTTGAAGGGCTGTCCCGGAGTCGGGGCAGCCCTTTTACGTGGTGCTGTGGCGTTTCTATGCAAATGCTTTCTGATTTGTCTAATATTTTATTTTCGTTACTTTTGAAAATTTCTTTAAAAAACTTTTAGAAGTAGTAGTAGAATACGGGAAACAGTTAAGGGGTGTTTGTGTTATGGAAGATAAGTCTTTAGCTTATGATAATAAAGAAGAAAGCAGGCACAGCATCATAACTCCGCTACACCCGATGAGTGCCGAATCAATGAGCGAGGAATTCGAACTCGATAAAGTTGATTTCGAGACTTTGATCGAAGAGATCAGATTTTAAGTATTTCAGTCTTGGCATACTGAGCCTTTCCGATTTTATTGCAGATTTTGACTGCTGAAGATGCAATAATAAGTCGATTTTTTCGATTTG
>CACYRM010000029.1 GCA_902776845.1 Oscillospiraceae bacterium | reverse complement strand
GTCCATGTGCTGGATAACAGCTATCACTTCACGGATGCGCCTCACTCCATACCGGAATACTACGATGCTATACGCCGTATGGAGGAAAAGGATATCGATTCGCTGACTCTCGTCGCCAAAGTAAGCACAAAAGTATTTAACGACAAGAGCAAAGTGTCAAAGAAGGAAACCGGGATCTGCACGCTCACGCCTAATTCCTTCAGATACAGTTCCGATTCTGTCGAATTCACCATTCCCACGGAGAAGATCCCCGCCCTGGCTTTTACATGCGGTAAACGTTTCGAGTTATATCACGATAACAAGCTCCATTACTTCTATCCGAAGGAAGATCCCGTACAGGCTGCTCGCTGGGCTCTGATCATCGATATCCTTACGGACAGAAGAAATCAGAATAAATCACATTCGAAATAAACACCTGTCATCGATACCTGTTTTCATGAGCCATTTCATCTTCAAAGGAACAGACGGAACACCTGATTCACCGGTTAATGCCTTTATCTTTTTCACTATTAAACTCTGGCAATGCTGGCGGAAAAAACCTGTTATCGATGATGATCTTCTAAAAGACGCAGACCTGCCTTACATCGTTCTTGCAAATCACGAATGTTTTGAGGATTTCTACTATCTTCATATGTTGTCACATCCGAGAAATCCGGCTTATGTCATAAACAGATACTACTGCTCAGGTCCGTTCACAGGATGGCTCAGAAAGCATGTCGGCTTCATCCCCAAAAAACTCTTTGTCCGTGATACCGTGACTGTCTTCGGAATAAAGCGCATGCTCCGGAAAGGTTATCCCGTGATCATTTATCCGGAGGGACGTCTCTCACCTGACGGGTGTTCCAATTCCATAGTCGAAAAGAGCGGAAGGCTGCTCAAAAAGCTCGGTGCCGATATCGTTCTCGCCGGTATCGACGGAGGTTACTACGCTCACCCCAAATGGCGGAAGAAAGCATACCCGTCAGATGTCAGGGTCACTGTAAAGCGTGTGCTTAAGCGCAGCGAACTCGCTTCAATGAGCTTTGAGGATATCGACCGCGTCATCGAGGAAACACTCTACAACGATGCTTCATTAAGCTCTGAAGCCATATATCATCAGAAGAATAAAGCAGAAGGTCTTGAGGGAATACTGTACCGCTGTGCAGACTGTGGGGCGCTGTATAAAACATCCGGCAAAGGCAATGAACTCCGCTGCATGGCATGCGGTGCCGTACACACACTCGATGACAGTTATCATTTTACGGACAAGCCCTGGTCGATCCCGGGTTATTATTCGGTCATACGTGAGATGGAGGAAAAAGAGATCAACGCGCTTTCACTGAAAGCTGAAGTAACGTTAAAGGTTTTCGATGACAGGATGAAAGTCTGCAAAAAAGAAGACGGTATATGCACTCTTGATAAGGATTACTTCAGATACAGATCTGATACGGAGGAATTCTCGATCCCCACTGAAAAACTGCCCGCTCTGGCATTCTCTTGCAGTGAGGAATTTGAGTTGTATCATAATGACAGACTACACTACTTCTACCCTAAGAAAGATCCGGTACAGGCAGCCCGCTGGGCACTGGCCGTTGACATTCTGACTAGCAGAAGAAATGGCGGAAAAAATGAGCAAGGTGAATAACAGGAAGGAGCAGGACACCCTGATAAATATACCGGTCAAGTCCTTCATCGAAGTGACTGTCCTTCTTGTCGTCCTGCTGATAGTATCGGTAACTCTGACATATATCCTTCCTCACGGCGAATTCGGAGTCCTGCCCGACGGACAGACTGATTATCTTAACTACATTCCGCGTGATGATCTTGGCGGGATCCCGCTTATCAAAGGCATCTTTGCACCTTTCCTGGTCTTTGCCTCAAAAGACGGACCGGCACTTATCGTTCTGTCTGTTTTTCTCCTGGTGATCTCCGGAGCTTTCCAGGTCATGAATGACGGCGGAGGGATCCGGGCACTTGTTGATTCAGTATCGTCCCGTTTCAGAACACACCGCACCCTGCTTCTGGTAATGGTTGCCTTTCTTTTCTATTGCTTCGGATCGTTCCTCGGGCTTTTTGAAGAGATGCTCACCATGCTGCCCATCGTGGCTTCACTTTGCGTCTGTATCGGCTACGATTCCTTTACCGGATTTATATGCTCCATCCTCGCCTGCGGATTCGGTTTTGCCGGTGCTGTAACCAATCCGTTTACGGTGCTTCTCGCCTCCCGGATAATCGGAACTGACATTACCGAACACATCTGGTACAGGCTTGTGATCTTTGTTGTCATGTTCGTTCTGTTTCTTGGCTTCCTTTTTCTATACATCCGCAAGCTCGAAAAAGATCCGGCCTCAAGTCTGACGGCAGATCACGATAAGATGCTCATTCAAAACGCAGCGGTGGAAAACGATCCAGAGCAGAATAAAGGACAAAACACCCGCCGGCTCAGGACCGGTTACACCCTGTTTCTTTCAGGAGCACTCATACTGATCATCGCCGCATCTTTCATATCATTTCTAAGAGACTATACGGTTGTTATCATGATCGCTTATTTTCTTATCTTCGGGATCATCACCGGGGCTGTAACCACGGGAAGTCTCAGGAACACTTTAAGGAGTCTTCTGAAAGGAATCGCAGGCACTCTTCCGACAATAGTCTTCATAGCCCTGGCCGCATCGGTAAAATATGTTTTCGAACAGGGATCCGTATTGCCCGCGATCATTAATCAGGTCAATGTCTTCATTTCCGGCAGAAGCCCGGTAAGCATAGCCCTGTTTATATATCTGACCGTTCTGTTTCTGGAATTCTTCATATCTTCGTCAACGGCAAAAGCAATACTTGTAATGGGATTTCTGAGCGTGCTGAACACGGGGCTTTCCAAGCAGCTTCTTGTGCTTCTCTATACATTCGGAGACGGCTACACCAACGTGCTGTTCCCTACATCGCCCGTGCTCCTGATATCACTTTCAATGATCGGCGTAAATTATTCCACATGGGTCCGGAAAAGCGTACCGCTTTTTGCAATCAACTTTCTTCTTGTTATCGCATTCATCATAACGGCTGTTCTCTTAGGATACTGATCAGGACGTTTCCATGTCGGTGAGCTTAAGATGTCTGACCTTACGCAGAGCCCAGGCACTTATAAGAGACGTAAAGATACAGGTAATCAAAGCAGCAACTCCCCACGCTCCGGGCTGGACCGTTTTGATGATGTGGAAATCCCATCCCTCAAGCAGCGTAATGATACGGTATCCCAATAAAGAACCGCTCAAAATGCCGGTCACTATACCAAGCGCGGTACATACTATCAATTCAAGAGATACATAACGGATTGTCTCTTTCACCGTAAATCCGTTTATCCTCATTATCGTCAGTTCTTTCTTCTTCTGATTGATGTACATGTTTACGAGATTGAGAAGGATGAAATATGCCATCATGCCTGCAATACCGATAAACAGCAGGGAAAGATAATCCATTACGGCCGCAAGGTCTTTGATCTCCGAATAGCGCTCCTTTGTATCGGTATATTCCATAAATCCCCTGACAGAGGAAACCCGGGATATGATGCTTTTACTGTCCGCGCCGTTCAGTCCGATCAGGAAAGTATTATATACAGGCTCTTCTCCGAATGTTCTGATATAGGCATCACGGCTCATCACGCAAAACCACCCCGCGCGGACTTCGAAAACACCCGAAACAGTTGAGGAATACGGATTCATGGCGGAATTGTACAGCGTTATCTCATCACCCGGATCGAGTTTATCGAGTTTTGACATCTGCGCATGGATCCAGATGCCGTCACCGGTCCCGTTTATAACTGATCCGGATCCGGGATCCTTTCTTATAAAATAGCCGTTGAGTTTTTCCACATCTCCACACAGCAGCTCACAGATATTCAGTTTTCCTTCAGAGTCGTAATAGGTTATCCTGTCACTTAAACAGATATTGGAAGCACCTTCCTCCTGAAGTATAGACTCTATCTCCGATCCGGCATTCTCCGTGGCCGAAGGATCAAATACGATCTTGAGATCATATTTTTCAATACCGCTGAATTCTTCGTCTATGGTCTTTTTGATCGCGAAATTCATCGTCATTCCGGCTACAAGAAGCGAACAGCATCCTGCTATGCTCACAACCGTTACTGCAACCCTCTTCCTGTCCGTCAGCATGTTCAAAATGATCAGGTTTCCGTACAGAGAGCCTTTGCCTGTCCTGCGCTTAGGATTTGTTTTTTTTCTCTTTTTCCGGACATCCGGAACACTGTCCTGCATCAGCACGATAGCAGAGGACTTCATGAGATTCGTACATGCAAACCATACAGTAAGACCGGAAAGCAGTATTCCTCCGATAAACACGGCAGATGTCATGATCAGATCAAAAGCTTTGCTGCCTGCACCGAAAATATAATATCTGCCATAGATCGAGAGAACGATACTCTGTATCGCGTAATAACCTCCTGTTATGCCCAATATCATTCCGGCAACCGTACCGGTCACACCGAAGATAAGATACTTGGCAAGTATCTCCCTGTTATACAGACCCAAAGCCTTGGTGGCACCTACAAGCCGGCGCTGTTCATCAACGATACGTCCGACTGTGGCATAGATTACAAGCGCGCCTACAAGGATAAAGATAAGCGCGAAAGTGCCTCCCAGATTGCTGACGTTATTCCTGCTGTTATCAATACAGCGGAAACCCGCATTACCTGCGGCATCAAGCACTACCCAGCGGCATGGATCCTGCGATTCCAGATCAGCTTTTGCCTTACTCAGTTCAGTCTCACCTTCATTGTATTCGGCGATTCCTTCAGAATACCTTGACTCTCCGTCCTCAAGCTCCGCATATGCATCGGAGAGCTGTTTCTCGCCGTCGGCATATTGCTTTTTCCCTTCCTCATACGCAGTCAGACCGTCATTATATTCCGCTAGTCCGGCTTCATATTCTGCAAGCCCTTCATCATACTGAGCCTTTTTATCCTGATACTCCTCAAAAGCAGCATAATACTGATATACTCCGTCATCGTATTTTTCTTTTGCTTCGTTATATGCGTTAAGTCCTTCTATATATTCACTGTGTCCGGAATCCCATGTTCTTGCTGCTGAAGCAAGCTCCTCATACCGGTCGTCAATACCGACATACTCTTCGTAAACCGTATCAACGATTATCTGGATCACCGGTCTTCCGTCAGAAAGATCTATTATCCTGCCGGTTGTCTTCTCATATGCTTCCACAAGATCTTCCTCAGGGATTCCGAGAGAATCGATCAAAGAAAAGATATTACTCTTCATCGACCTGTTGAGATCTACGGTTATGTCTCCGGTAATCGGAAGTACCGCAGCACTTGCATCGGGATCATCAACATCTATACCATTTGAGCTCTCCGACCAGTCGATCATGTCTGCAATATCAGAACCCAGAACATCAGTTACAGCATCTTTCAGAGAACACCTTATCAAACTTCCGGACTCTTCGATCTGACTGTATCCTGATTCCAGCTGTTTGCGGGCGTCTTCAAGTTCGGCTTCAGCCTGATCCAGTTTTGCCCGGCCTTCCTCCAGTTCTGCCCATGCTTTGTCAAGTTCAGCTTTACCGGAATCAAGCTTGTTCTTGGCATCATCAAGCTGGTCTTTTGCATTTTTCAATTCCGCTTCGGCGTCAGCGAGTTTTTTCTGCGATTCACCCAGTTGATCCTTGGCATCTTTAAGTTCAGCAACGCCGTCATCATAAATCTTCCAGTTGTCATCCAATTGAGAACGCGCATCTGACAGTTCAGAAGCAGCGTCATCCAGACTGTTCTGACCGTCTTCTATCCCGCTCCTGTATCTTTCCTGAATATCTTCTGTCCTTAACAGTTCACGCTGATCCGAAAGAGCCTCAAGCGCATCAACGGTACCGGAAACATGTTTGTTGTACTTTTTGCTGAACCTGTTTATTCCGAGGGCTCCGTCAATGGTGACCTCGGCAGTCATAAAACAGTTTCCGAGAGCTTCATTATCAAAGGCCTCAGGCAATACCAGGACATACCTGGCTCCAGGTGACATAAGAGGCCAGCATGCGTGGTCCGGATGATATACGATACCTGTTATCACATACTCGGTTCCCTTAAGATAATCCGGCGCACCGCCCTTGGGATTCAGGACCTCTATGGTATCTCCGACACCGAGTCCGGTATCCTCGTCAACAGTCTTTTCGATGACGCATTCATTTGCGGAAGCGGGCAGCCTGCCCTCGATCACCTGAACAACGTTTATTCTTCCGGTAAGGGAGACTACCATCACGTCAGTGGTACTGTTTTCCGTAAAGACCTGTGCATCCGTTCTCAATGTGCCTTCAACATCAGACACACCATTAACGGCCCGGATAGCTTCGATATCATCCTGAGTTATAAGTTTGGTCGAGATGATCTGAACATCCCTGAAATTGCATGCATCGTAAAATTCATCACCGTTATTGCCGATGGCCTCAGCAGCAAAATTGATACCAAGATACGCAAGAACGGCCAGCATCGCGATAACAACGACAGACAGATAAGATACTGTCTGTTTCCTGATGTTCCGTAATGCATCCTTTCCCTGCGTCTTCTTCATAACAGTTACCAGACAAGATCCTCAGCATGAGCCGGGTGCAGATTCTTCTTGATGCTTGCTATCTTTCCGTTTCTCAGTTTGACTACGCGGTCAGCCATTTTGGCGATCTCCGCGTTATGGGTAACCATCATGACTGTCGTTCCCTTGTTCTTGACTATGTCCTCGATAACGCGCAGAACCTCGATACTGGTTGCGTAATCAAGAGCCGCCGTCGGCTCATCAGCAAGTATCAGCCTCGGTTTCTTTACCAATGCCCTTGCTATCGATACACGCTGCTGCTGACCGCCTGACATCTGACCGGGATAGTTTCCGGCTTTATGGGAAAGACCGACCTTTTCAAGTGCCTCTGAAGAAGGCAGCGGATCATCAACAAGTTCAGCAATAAACTCAACATTCTCGAGCGCCGTAAGATTCGGCATGAGGTTATATGCCTGGAATATAAAGCCTACATACTCTCTCCTGAACCTGGTGAGCTGCTCATCTGTCGGCCTGGAAAAATCCTCACCTTCAATGGTCAGAGTTCCGCTTGTCAGGAAATCCATTCCTCCGACAATATTCATCATCGTGGATTTACCGCATCCGGACTCGCCAAGAATGACAACAAATTCGTTCTTATAAATATCGAGATTGATCCCTTTAAGGACAAGATTATATGTATCCCCTGTCTTGAACTGCTTGGTAACATTGCGGAGAGAGGCAAGCACTTCCTTCTCTTCTTCAAGTTCGACAAAAAATCCCTTCTCGTCGATCGTCATAGCGGCAAGTGCGGCTATGTGTTCGCAGAGTTCCAGTTCATCCTTTTCGTAGCGTGAACCGTCCTTCTTGTTAACTATCAGATAACAGCCGATAACATCATTTACATTATTCAGCGGAACACATATCATTGTCCTGGTCTGGATACCGTAATCGTCGAAGACCGTTCCGTCAAATCTCGGATCTGATGCCGCATCTGACACAAGCATGGATCTGCCTGTCTTTGCAACGATACCCTCGATCCCGATTCCGTTCTCAATACTGACATTGGAAATATCTTCAGGACCGATATGGAATACAGGAGCAAGCCGGTCCGTCTTCTTATCAAGAAGCCAAATGGCACCGCCCTCGCTGTTTAATTCTCTGACGATTATCTCAAGACTTCCGGAAAGAGCTTCTTCAAGATTATTGACCTCAAGAAGCTGTTCCATCAATTCAAACGTCAGTTTTCTGAATCTTTTATCATTAGTCATAATTCTTACCGCCCGGACTGTAATTGACCGAAAACCTTACTTACAACAATAATAAAACATTTATATTTATTCGCTGTGAATGATTTGTATCAAAAATCATAACTTCTTGCCGGATCGCATCCTTGCACCGGGTTCTTTGATAAGTTCCGCAAACTTGCCGGGTTATTTCAAATGCATGTGATATATTACTAAAAACATTTTCAGGAAGTTTCGCTATAAAGACAGGTGTTATTCAGGCAGCATGAATAAACAGATCAAGACAATTCTTCTTATTGCTGCGGCACTGTCAGTACTGTCTGCGGTTTCGGTATCGCTTTTGTATTCCGGAGTGATACACATCAACAATCCGGAATTCAGCGGATATAAGGTGAAAGGTGTCGATGTCTCTTCATTTCAGGGTGACATTGACTGGAAGGTATTATCTTCGCAGGACATAGATTTTGCATACATAAAAGCGACCGAAGGATCGTCAACCGTTGACCGCTGCTTCAAAGAGAATTGGAATAATGCATCAGAGACTTCACTCAGGATCGGGGCTTATCATTTCTTCAGTTTTGAATCATCCGGAAAAACTCAGGCAGAACTGTTCTGCAATACTGTCGAACCCGTTGACAACATGCTCCCGCCTGTTATTGATGTCGAATTCTACGGCAGATTCCACTCCGCCTCTGACATCAATGTAAGTGCCGTAAAAAACGAACTCCGCGCAATGATCGATCAGCTTACTGAACACTACGGGATCAAACCCGTCATTTACGTGAGCAGGGAATCTTACGACGGGATCATAGGAGATGATTTCAGCGACTGTGATCTCTGGTACAGGAGTGTATATTCAGGCATTCCCGGCAACATTGACTGGACATTCTGGCAGTACTCAAACCGCCACAGACTTCAGGGTTATGACGGTACGGAAAAATATATCGACATGAACGTATTCCGGGGCAGTGCGGACGAATTAAGAAAATATGGAGAGTGTTCCGGTTAATTCTTTACAAGGCAGCTGTCATCGATATCTTTTACGCATGCAAAACCCGTGCAGCTCATGATGTATCTCAGCTCGTCATTTACACCCTTGATGAACTTCGATACTCCTTCGGTACCGCCTTCTTCCAGTGACGGCAGCATCGACCTTCCGACGGCTGCGGCATCCGCACCCAGAGCAAGACACTTATAAACATCCGCACCGGAACTTATTCCACAGTCAACTATGATCTTCACATCTCTTCCCTCGAGGGCTTTCTTAATCCCGGGAAGGACCATAAGTGGCGGAACAGCGTACGGAAGCCTTCCGTGATGATGGCTTACGATGATTGCTTTTGCGCCGAGATCAGCGCACTTGACCGCCTCTTCCTCACTCAGTACACCCTTGATGAAGAACGGCAGCTTTGTTGACTCAATATAGGAACGGATCATGCCGGATGTCTGGACAGCCATCTGCTCTCCTATTACCACATCAAGACCTTCACTTCCGAATATGTGGTCGATATCCATTCCGATGCCGAATGCCCCTGCATCCTCAGCAAACTTCATCTGATCTCTTACCTTAGCATTATCTGCATAGGGCTTTACGATGCGGACTGTCTTCGCGCCTGTATCGGCAATGCGCTTGAACATATCATTTTCCATCATGCCGACAAAGTTTAATATGTTCAGCTCTTTCGCAGCAAGAGAATACTCCTCAAGACCGGTCAGTTCACGTCCGTTGAACTGTTTAAGATGGGAGAATGCAGGTGTCATGACGGGGCTCGAAAACTTCTCTCCGAAGAGTTCTGTGCCTGTATCGGCCACGACTGAATCAATAAGACGCTCCTTGATCAGGATACTGTCCATGTAACGTGCTGTGATCTCATTTGCGTCAGAAAGCCTATCGTATGCCATACAGAACCTCCTTGAGGTAATTCATATAACGTATGTATTCTTCGTCAGTATTCAGATGCTCCAGTATCACCGGCATCTCGGGATCGATGCCGTTCATCTTTTCAACGTAATAGCGCAAAGGATACTCACCCTGTCCGGGCGCGCATTCCTCAAGCTGAAAAGTGTATTCTTCCTTGAGATGAATATCCTTGATGTGGCAGCTTCGTATCTTATTGCCGAGGAGTTCTTCGCAGCGGTCGATAAACGCTTCCGCTTCATAATATCTTTCAAGGGAATTGGTCATGTTAATGATATCCATATGGACAGCAAACCTGTCACGGTCAACTTCCTCAATGAGCCGGACGTAATCCTCGGGACCTGTCGGAATCATCCAGGGCATAGGCTCCAGAGTGAAATATGTATTCTTAACTTCCGCCCTGTCTATGATCTCCCGGACCATCTTCACGATCTGCCCACGCGACTCTTTTGTGAAGTTCTCTTTATAGTGACCGTCCCATCTCTCGCCGAACGCCCCGGCAACATTTACGGCACAACGAGCGCCGATCCTGTCCGCAAGCTGAAGCTGTCTTACGCAGTAATCTCTCTGTGCTTTTCGGTCTTCGGGATCTGATGACATCGCGTTCCTCCAGATGCCGACTTCGGCGATAAGAAGATCATGCGTTTTTGCTGCATCAACATATTCTTTTATCTTCTCTTCGGGATCATTTGAAGACAAAGGGAAAACGACAGAACGGCATCCTAACGCAACTTGATTCTTTGCCCATTCATCAGCGGAACCATGTTCCAAAGGACTTGATGTTCCTAAACGCATACGTCCTCCTTTTCGCATCATCGCAAACAGAATAAACCCGGCACTATGTGAATGATTATATCAGACACATAATTGCCGGGTTGTTTTAAAACAGATATAAATTACGAGTATGCGTACAGGATCTGAGTATCAGGCAAATCTGCTGTAGTGATTTATGTCATTCTGCAGAAGATCCATGACCGTCTGTTTCTGTTCATCCGTCAGGTCCTCCATCTTTATCTCTTCGGCAAATTCGTTATAGAGCTTTACCGCACCGTCCTCATCGCCTGATCTTCTGACAGATACCATCTTAAAGAAGGCAAGGCTCCTTCTGACCCTCATATAATGATTCATGTTAAGTGTTTCCTTTCTGGTGGCGAATGCCTTAAGGATACTCTCGCACCACTCGATGACTCTTACTCCTTCTTCCCTCTCCCCGTACCATGCATAATCCTGTGCAATGGTATTCAGCATACTTGCGGCCAGATCAAACAGCGCAACCGAACTGTCAGCGATGTCACCCTTCATCTTTTCGAATCCGCTCTCGAAAAAAGTCAGTTCCATTCCGATGTTCTCTTTCACGCGGCATGTCGAAATACTCGGCAGGACATTGATGTGATCTCTTGCATTGTCGAAATCCTTCTCGTGAATATAGATCCAGGCAACCGCGTAATGAGTTTTTTCCACAAGGACCTTATCGCTGCAGTGGCTTATCAGATATGCGCCTTTACGTATGGCATCTTTGCAGAGCTTCTTTACGCGCTCCGTATCATCAGGAAAATAATTCACTAGGACCGGATCGGCATACATACTGAGGTTGGCAGTCTCCTGAACATAATCCAGTATTATCTCAAAGCATCCCGGGTTAAGGGTCGTCTCTGTTGAGAGATATTCACTTACCCGGAGCGCTTTCTCAGCTCTTCCCTCGTCACTGTTCTTCATGCCCTCAACGGTACTTCTCACCCTTGAGGTAACTTCATCATTCTCGGATAGAGAATCATATCCGAGGAGCGCGTCTGTGCTCACGCCAAGCACCTTTGCGAGCGGGATCAGCATTGATACATCCGGCATGCTGTTCTCCGATTCCCACTTGCTTACCGCCTGCGGCGTGACGTTCAGAAGGTCAGCAAGTTCCTCCTGTGTAAACCCTTTGTTCTTGCGGTAATTCTTTATGTTTATGCCTATTGTGTTTCCCATGTTTTTCTCCTTGATCAGTCATTCATATCATTTCCGGTAACCATGCATGCATCTTGAGGATATCGTATTGCTATTCAATGCGTTTTTCAAACAACGGGCAGTTGAGACGAAATCAACCGGGGGTATTTTCGTAGTTACCCGCTTATGGAACATATATGGAATAAATTTAAAAAATTATCACTAAAACCAACAAACACACTTTATGATGCTGCAAGGAATACAAAATTATTGCAGTTTTCGAATCGTAAAAGTGCAATAAAAAGTCAACAAATCGGAAAAATCGACTTTTTATTGCATATTACCAGACCGAAAAGTGCAATAAAATATCAATTCCTATTTTGGGAGACAGATAAGACATAGAATCTAGGAAAATAAAAAAACGATCGTACTGACAGTTGTCTGTCTTATGAACACCTGGCAATTGTTTTTTAGTGGGTATTTTTTGCTTTGGGGCAAAAAACACATCACTGATCAGCAAGCTTACCTGCAAGTTCTTTGAAGCTATTAACCAAAGATCCGTGATGCGCCTTAACAAAATCCATATCGTTATTCTTCGCTGCTGCCTCGAGTTCCTTGGCCTGTTCCGACAGATCATCGGCACCGATAGTTTTCGAGGCGCTCTTTATCGAATGGACCAGGACCTCATAGTTCTTAAGATCATTATTTTCAATATAAGAAGTGAGTTCAGCACACTTATCGGAAGTACAATTCAGATAGTCGGTCAGAAGCTCAAGATAAAAATCCTCTTCACCGCAGGCATAGCCGAGACCCGCATCAACATTTAGTCCCACAGAGCGCGCCTTGGCTATTGTAAGAGATGAACCGGTGCTGTCTCCGGCATCAGAAGATACCGCATCAAACTCGAGAACCTCATCAGAAGGATTATCTTCAACCTTATTCTCAATAACACTTTTAGGGAGATATTTCTTAAGCGCGTTCTCGATATCGTCAACCATGATAGGCTTGGAAAGATAACCGTCAAATCCCGCTTTAAGGTACTGTTCCTCGGCGCCTACGACAGCATTAGCTGTAAGCGCTATTACGGCAGCACCGTTAAGAATGTTCTCCTGCTTAAGCACCTCAAGAGTCTCGATACCGTCCATCTGGGGCATCATGTGGTCAAGAAGCAGGATATCAAATCTCTCCTTCCTGAGCAGTTCTATCGTCTCTCTGCCTGAAGAGCAGGTTACGGGTGTGATGCCGAACAGCTTAAGGTAGTTGCACGCGACCTTCAGGTTCATAGCGTTATCGTCGGTAACAAGTATTCTTGCAGCCGGCGCGTAAAGATGCTCGGCCTCATCTTTTCCGACCTGACTGATCTTTTTCTTCTCCTCGATCCTGCCAACCGGAGAAGGATCGACAACGCGTAGCGACAGGTCGAATCCGAAAGTGGAACCAATCGCATATTTACTGTCAACATCGAGCTTGCTGTTCATCATGGAAAGGAGTTTGACAACGATCGAAATGCCGAGTCCGGTTCCCTCGATATGACGGTTGCGCTTTTCCTCGATCCTCTCGAAAGTCTGGAAGAGCTTATCAAGATCCTCCTCCTTGATGCCTATACCCGTGTCGATAACATCAAATCTGAGCAAAGCATTGCCGTCATTTATTCCTTTGTTCCTGACGCGCAGTGTTACGCTTCCATGTTCGGTATACTTAACCGCATTGGTCAGAAGATTCATTATTACCTGGCTGATCCTTACGTCATCTCCGAAAAGGCGCGAAGGAACGGATTCATCAACATCAACGATAAACTCCAGGTCCTTGGCGCGTGCCCTTTCGCTTATCGAATTTACAAGATTATTGATCTGCTCGGCTACATCAAATTCAACCGGCACAAGAGACATCTTGCCGTCCTCGATCTTCGAGAAATCCAGGATGTTGTTGATGATCGAGAGAAGCGTATTTCCCGCGCTCTTAATGTTGGATGAATACTCAAGGACATTGTCGTCCTTCGATTCACGCAGGATCATTTCATTCATTCCGAGAACTGCATTGATAGGCGTTCTGATCTCGTGCGACATGTCGGCAAGAAAATCACTTTTCGCTTTGTTGGCGCTGTCAGCGGCAGCCTTCTCGAGCATAAGGACCTTGGCCTCGTATTCCCTCTGCCTCTCGGTCTCCTTCAGTTCCTCGATACGCTTGTTGGCCTTCCGTTCATGCAGATATGCAAGGATATAGAATGCCGATATCAACGCGAAAACCGCAGCTCCGACGAGCACGCTCACGACAAGCACCGAAGTTGTATCCTTATAGAGCTCATCAGTCTCAACTACGATAACAAGGTGCCACTGGTCGAGAATGTCATCGACAAACACGGTGCACTTCTCGCCGCCGATCACCATGTCGAAGTTACCCTTGTCAACGCTGATCACTTTATCGAACAGCTCAGCTTTGTCAGGGTTCTCACTGTAATTCTTGCCCTTCTCTTCACTGTCACGGTGCGCGATAACGGTTCCGTCATAGTTGACGATAAAAGCATATCCGTTACCGTTCATCTGAATCTCTTCAACAGTCTCCTGAACGCCTGTCAGGGTAAGGTCAAGACCTAAAACATTATTGGTATCGGAAAGAGCCTTGCAGACAGAGATAATGACATTTCCGGTCTGCGCATCAACATAAGGCGATACAACGAGCGGCTGTCCTGCTGCAGCAACAGTATCCTTATACCAGTCTCTTGCCGTGGGATCGTAATCATCAGGCGGTGTCCAGCCTACACCGTCAACATATTCGCCGTTAATGACACCGTATATTCCCGTGTAGGTCTCATCAAACTGTGATGCCGTATTTGATGACTCACGGGTTATGTACTCAACTATTTCCCCGTTAGCAGCTCCGTTCGCGACCATATGGTCCACGGTATCCGCAGCCACCCAGAGGACCGATCTTGCAGTCTCAAGATAATTCTCAAGATCAGCCGTAACGGCTGCAGCCTTGTCATTGCCGAGTTCGTTGATATATGAATAGGATGACGTGTACATCAACCGCGTTGTATAAGCGACCAGCAAAGCCATAAGGACAAATGTCGCTCCGAGTGTCAGTAATAACGTCTTCCCGCTCTTGTTCATAGAAACCTCTTTGTTTTCTTTGAATAAATATTATTTATAAAGCATTAGTTTTTCAATCTGTGTTTATGCACAAAAGACGCGTGATACAATGGTATCGACCAATAGTGAAAGCGCTTATAAATATGGATTCTTTTTCGCATTTCTGCCCTGAGCATACATGCATGCTCATAACTGTCGCTGCTGCGGTGATTGCAGGGCTTCTCATCTTACGGAGGAGCACGGACAGGCATGCAGTAAATGCGGCACTCATATTGTCTGTCGCCGTTCTGATCGGCGAGACTGTCCAGGATATCCTGCTGGTAAAGGAAGGCGGAGACATAATGTGTTTTCTGCCTCTTCATCTGTGCAATCTCGGGATCTTTGTCAATCTCGCGGCAGCCTTCACCCGCGGAAAGATACAGGCTTTCTTTGCGGAGATATCGCTGATACTCATCATGCCGGGTTCAGCCGCCGCGCTTCTTTTTCCCGACTGGACATACAGACCTTTCTGGTCCGTCATATCACTCCTGTGCTTTCTGACTCACTCTTTGACAGTCTTTGTTCCGCTTGTCTTCCTGATGAAGCAGAAAGCGCACGTGACTTTCAGGCATTTCTGGTACCCGTATCTTTTCCTTCTTCTGACAGTGCCTCCGGTATATATTCTGGATGTAAAGGCAGGACAGAATTACATGTTCCTGATGTATCCGCCGCAAAACTCCCCGCTGGAGTGGATACAAAACCTCACCGGCAGCAGCTTCTACATTGCGGGACTTATCCTGCTCATTACCGTGATCCTTACAGTGGAATACGCATTATACGGGATTGCGGAAAAGATAAGAAAATGATTTATTGCTTTTCGCCATAAACGATGAAAGGTATCGTCATCTCTTCTTTGGTCATGCCTGCATGGACCGACTTCAAAGCCGGCTCATCGGTATAATAGATTGACAGATCGCTGACGGCGATCGCAAGATAATCTCCAACCATGCCACGGAACAAAGGATGTTCTTTTCCCGTTCCGAGAAGCTTTCTTTCCAATACCTCTTCCTTTGGCATCAGGACAAACTTATCGCCGAATCTGCTGTTGAACCTTTCCTCCAGGTCTTTTTCCATACCTTTTTTCGCGAAAAGATTAAGCGCGCGGGGTTCGAAGGAAGGGATCCTCTCAAGGCATTCGGTAATGTCAGGATAATCCCTGATAAATGCGCTGTCCGAGTTGATGTGACCGTGATCGGCGGTGACAACTAGAAGCGTGTCTTCCAGGTCTCCCGCAAGATCGCTTACTTTATCTTCAAGGTATTTCATGTTGTCAAAGACTTCTTTCGATCCGCCTCCGAATTGGTGAAGGACATCATCCGGAGAAGGCCAGTATGCATAGATGTATTTCTGCCCGGGCTCGCTGCAATGCTTCTTAATGTGTGAGATTATCTCCTCGAAGCTCTGCGGATTCGGCGCGGCAAAAGGCGATACCGCATAAGCTTTATGACCTGCTTTATTGAGCCTCTCGATAACATTAACATACGGAGTGAATTTGGTGGCGACATTGTAATCTGCCGCAGGTTCTCCGGTACCGGTGACCGTATTCAGGAAAACAGTGACTGTCTTGTCGATCTGCGGATAATAGCAGTCCCATCCGAGCCATGCGTGTTCGCACGGCTGAAGTCCGCTCAGTGCCGAGGTGGTAGCTGCAACTGTGGTCGAAAGAAATGTCGAACTGTATTCACACTTAAGATGCGTCCTGAATGAGCCGTCCTCTTTGAGATGCTCACATATAGTGCTTACACCCAGTCCGTCGAGCAAAAGGACAACGACGTTTTTGTATTGCTTTTGAAGAAGCCCGTCGAAAACAGGCAGCGTGTCTCCCACTGTCTCCACGCCGAAATACTTCAGTACGGAATTCGGCATATTCGCGATTGAGTTTTTGTAATCAGGCAGTACCATGCCGACTATTATAACTCATTAGATCTGAAATAAGTCCGAAGACCGTATTCTGAGCCTTTGTAACATTGTTAAAGTGCCGGTTTTCAGTTAAATCTTATGACCCTTTCCAGTATTCCCTTCATCTTTCCGATCGCAATACCGTAATTGGTCATCGGGATCCCCTGTTCCCCTGCTTTCCTGTAACGGCTCGCGACTTCGGTCTCGCCGAGCATACAGGCTCCGCAGTGTATGACAAGATCATATGAGGACAGATCAGACGGGAACTCCAGGCCAGAAGTAAATGAAAACTCAAAATCCTTTCCGGTGTATTCCCTGACCCAGTTCGGGAGTTTTACTGTCCCGATGTCTTCGCACTGGCGGTGATGCGTGCAGCCTTCGCTGATAAGGATCTTAGCGCCGTCCTCAAGTTTATCGAGCATGTTCGCGCCTTCGATCGACTGGTCAAGTATTCCTTTGAACCTTGCCATAAGTATCGAAAAAGATGTAAGCGGAATATCAGCAGGAACTATTTTCGAGACTTTGCCGAAGGCCTGGCTGTCAGTAATGACCATTCTGACTTTTCCGACCTTGGAAAGAGCGATATCGAGTTCTGTATCCTTTACGACGACAGGAATAGCGCCCTTGCCCAGAAGGTCGCGGATGACCATCTGCTGCGGAAGGATAAGCCTGTCCTTGGGAGCTGACTTATCGATGGGAACAACAAGGATGACCAGTTCGCCTTCTTCCACAAGATCTGATACCAGAGGACGGACTTTGCGTTCCCTGATGATGACGGCAACCCGTTCTTTGAGTTCTTCAATGCCCTCGTTGTTCAGGGCACTGACAGTCATGGCGCCTTCCGGGATCTCCGCAACATTAAGATCGCTCTTGTTCACGACCACAAGATGCGGAATCTTACGCTTAACAAACTCATTCAAAAGGGCTTTCTCATCTTCACCCATTCCGATACTTCCGTCGATGACCAGGATCGCGATATCAGTCTCGTCGATCACTCTTAAGCTCCTTGCTATCCGCTGGCTGCCAAGCGTTCCCTCATCATCTATACCGGGTGTGTCGATTATTACGACAGGCCCCAGAGGAAGAAGCTCCATCGTTTTTCTGACGGGGTCGGTTGTAGTTCCGGCCACATCAGAAACGATAGACAGATCCTGTGAAGTGAAGCGGTTTACGAGGCTTGATTTGCCTGCGTTACGCCGTCCGAAAAAAGCGATGTGTGTGCGTTCCATATTTAATCACCAATATCAGAATCTAAAGTCGCGCTCTCCGTTCTCGATAGCTACGAGTCTGTCACGGAGAACCGCGCGTGCTTTCTCATTTGTAACGTCAGGAATATTTTTTTCGATCAGGATCTCGCCGGCTTCACGTGTCTCGGGAGAAGCATAATCCACAAGATATTCCTTAAGTGTCATGAGTGCATTCGGAAGGCAGCAGTTCTGGATCTGCTTAGCTTTGCAGAGAGCCATAAATCTGTCGCCGGTCCTGCCTTCACGGTAACATGCAGTGCAGAAAGACGGAACGTAATCCATGTCGATAAGCCACTTCATGACCTCGTCAAGAGAACGCGTATCAGATACATCAAACTGAGCTGTCTCATCTACTCTTTCCTCATGAGTGTAGCCTCCGACAGATGTTCTCGAACCGCCGGAGATCTGTGAGATTCCGAGATGCAGAACGCGCTCTCTGGACTTCTGTGATTCACGTGTAGAGACGATCATGCCTGTGTAAGGAACGGCGATCCTGATGCATGCAACGATCTTCGCGAATGTATCATCATCGATCGCGTTGGAGAAATCATTTACATCGATATCGTCCGCAGGACAGAGTCTCGGTACGGAGATCGTGTGGGGGCCTACACCGTGAACAGCCTCAAGGTGCTCAGCGTGCATAAGGATGCCGGCGAACTCGTAACGGTACTTGTCGAGACCGAAAAGAACACCGAGACCTACGTCATCGATACCGCCTTCCATGGCTCTGTCCATGGCTTCAGTGTGATATGCGTAATCGTGCTTAGGTCCTGTCGGATGGAGCACTTCGTAAGAAGCTTTATGATAAGTCTCCTGGAAGAGGATATAAGTGCCGATACCTGCTTCGTGGAGCTTTCTGTAATTCTCTACTGTCGTTGCCGCGATGTTGACATTTACACGTCTGATCGCACCGTTCTTATGCTTGATCGAATAGATGGTCTTAATGCTCTCAAGAATGTATTCGATGGGATTGTTTACCGGATCCTCACCTGCCTCGATCGCAAGTCTCTTGTGTCCCATGTTCTGCAGGGCAATAACTTCATCCCTGATCTGGTCCTGGGTGAGCTTGACTCGCGGAATGCTCTTGTTCTTGCCGTGATAAGGGCAGTATATGCATCCGTTGATGCAGTAATTTGAAAGGTATAAAGGCGCGAAAAGAACTATCCTGTTGCCGTAGAAATCCTTCTTGATCTGCTCGGCAAGAGCATATATCTCCTCGTTCTTTTCGGGAATGTCACATGCGAGCAGAACGGATGCATCTCTGTGTGAGAGGCCCTTGCGTTCTCTTGCTTTCTCAAGGATCGAATCGACAACTTCAACGTTGCTCTTATTCTCATCAGCGTACTTCAGAGATTCCAGTATCTCTGCATCATCGATAAATTCTTCTGCTTTCATTGATTTAGGATCGTACATATTATTTACCTTCTTTCATTTTGTTTCTGTTATTCAGGTATTTGATGTTATCGCCCCTGTCGGTGACGATCTCATAACCTATTCTGCTTATCCTGTTCTTCAGACAGTTCATACATTCAGCGGCTTCTTCACCGGTGCAGATCTTGTTGTCGTACAGGTCGTATTTTTTTCTCACGCCTACGGGTGACAGATTCGGCATAACGACATTCGCGCCTGCGAGGATACCTTGTTCTCTTCCACGCGGATCGATTGTTCCGAGCGCCGTTGTCGCAGGCAGCAGGACCGCCGGATGCATCAGTCTTATTATGCTCAGCAGATACAGCGTAAGTTCCAGCCCGCCTGCTTTCTCACCCGCAAAGACAGTGTCTTTATGAGGGATAAAAGGACCGATTCCGATCATCTCGGGCTCAAGCTTTTTGAGAAACAGCAGATCATCCGCAATGTTCCCCGCCGTCTGATAAGGTGACCCTACCATGAATCCCGCACCCGTCTGGAACCCGATCTTCTTAAGGTTATACAGGCACTGCTGTCTGTTCTCTGCCGAGAGATTTGACGGATGAAGTTTTGCATAGTGCTCAGGATCTGCTGTCTCATGCCTTAACAGATATCTGTCTGCCCCGGCATCGAAAAAAGCCTTATAAGATTCATAGCTCTTCTCGCCTATCGAAAGCGTTACGGCGCAGTCCGGATGAATGCTCTTGATCGAACGGATGATACCGGTCATTTTCTCATCGGTGAAATAAGCGTCTTCGCCGCCCTGCAGCACTATCGTTCTGAAGCCCAGATCATATCCGTGCGACGCGCATTCAACGATCTCTTCTTCGGAAAGTCTGTAACGCACGGCATTCTTATTTCCGCACCTTATACCGCAGTAGTAACAGTCGTTCCTGCAGTAGTTGGTGAACTCGATCAGACCTCTTACAAAGACCTTGTTGCCGTAGTGCTTCCTTGCGGTTGCCGAAGCCTTTTCAGCAAGGAAAGCCTGAAGCTCCGGGGTCCTGTTTTCGAGAAGACAGATGATCTCTTCACGCGTCAGATCACCGGTATCTGACAGTTTTTGTATTACGCCTGGAATGTCAGTCATTCTTGGCAAGTCTCGAATACGTTATCTTTGCTGAAACGCCGTCGAGCATGCCGAGTTTGCCGGATACCGAACTGATCAGATTCTCGGGCGCATCGACAACGACGCTGATGATGGAGATATTCCTCTCACGGTACGGAATACCCATCCTTCCGACAACATAATCCCTCACCTCGTGAAGGATCTCGTTGATCTGCGCAACTGATTCAGGATTCTCGACAATAATGCCGATAATAGCAACTCTCGTCTCCATTTGACCTCCTTTCGCCTCTATGGATGTCAAAAACAATCAGCGGAGCTTACAATTCAAAAAGAAGTCACGTTTCATTAGGTTTTAATTCTGTTTAACGGATATCAGCCGTTCTTATTTTTCTTCCCCACCATGACGCCCTTGGCAGCCTTCAGGTAAATCTTCTGCCACCAGGGACGCAGGTTCCTGTCTGCTTCCTTGAGTTTTTCTCTGATCGGGATGCTCTGGGGGCAGTGCTGTTCGCACTTGCCGCACCGGACGCAGAGAGAAGCGTCGGCTGGAGTCATCCTCAAAGCGACAGTCTGGAAATATTCAAGCCTTCCGGAACTCTTGTTCTCAGAATACATGTGGTTATAGCACGAGAATATCGCGGGGATATCAACACCCTTAGGACACGGCATACAATACCTGCAGCCGGTGCAGTTTACCTTGGTGCTCTCGATGATATATGACTTTATCTTCTCAATAAAAGCTTTCTCTTCAGGACCGTAATCTCCGACCTTTGCTTCCGAGGCGATACGGCAGTTCTCTTCGATCATCTCGATAGAATTCATTCCTGACAGGACGCAGGTGATCTCAGGCTGATCCCAGAGCCATCTGAATGCCCACTCGGCCGGCGTCCTTTTGTGATGCTCATTGGCGATCTCGCGCTTTGCCTTCTCAGGCAACAGGTCTACCAGCTTGCCGCCCCTTAACGGTTCCATTATGAACACCTTCAGGCCTTTTTCCGCCGCGGCTTTGATGCCGGGACGTCCGGCCTGTGTATATTCATCGAAATAGTTGTACTGAACAAGACAAGTGTCCCAGTCGTATGCATTCAGGATGCTCTTGAAAGTATCCGTATCACCGTGAAATGAGAAACCTATATTCCTGATCTGACCGCTCTTCTTTTTCTCCGCGATCCATTCTTCTATTCCGATCGCTTTAAGCTTTTCCCACTGGGCAAGATCGGTCATATGATGCATCAGATAGTAATCGATATAATCCGTTCTTAACCGCTTCAGCTCCTCATCGAAATACTTATCAAGGCCTGCGCGGTTCTTGATAAGATACTGTGGAAGCTTGGTCGCAAGATTGATCTTATCCCTTATGCCGTTCTTCTCGATGATACGGCCGACTACATCCTCACTTCCCGGGTAGATATAAGCGGTGTCATAGTAATTGACTCCGAGTTCAAAAGCGCGCATGAACTCCTTATCGGCCTTTTCGAAGTCGATGGAAGTTCCGCTCTTTGTAAATCTCATACATCCGTATCCCAGGATGGAAATGCCTTTGCGCTGCTGCATAATCTTAAGTCTCCTTTTAACTGATTATACACATCACTTTTTTCGATATTGTTAACCTTTCGAAAACAACTTAAGCAAGAGCTTCGATAACAGCTGCTTTAACTTCTTCCATATCTACGGTCGGTTCAAACCTGGATATAACATTGCCTTCCCTGTCTATAAGGAATTTGGTGAAATTCCACTTGATATATGCCTTATCTCCATACTTCTTATTATTGGAAGCCGCAAACTTATTGAGAGCGGCATTCTTCAGACCTTTGCCGAATCCCTCAAAAGGTTTCTCGGTCGCAAGATAAGCAAATAAAGGATCTGCCGTCTCACCGTTGACATCGATCTTCGCAAATCTCGGGAACTCAGTTCCGAACTTGACCGTGCAGAACTGCTGTATCTCGTCATCGGAACCCGGTGCCTGGTTCGCGAACTGGTTGCACGGAAAATCAAGGATCTCAAATCCCTTGTCTTTCAGTTCTTTATACATTGCTTCAAGAGGCTCATAGTGAGGTGTGAAGCCGCATCCTGTTGCCGTATTGACTATAAGGAGAACCTTGCCTTTGTAATCTCCCAGGCTGACGCCATTTCCTTTTCTGTCCTTAACCGTGAAATCATATATATTACTCATTAGATAACCTCCTGTCTGCTTCAAATATCAATGAGTTAACTTACGCTAACTTTACGGATATTCTAATACATTAATCTGACTGTCTCCCTGATTTTCATTGTTTTTATGTAAAAATCCTGTCCTAATTATTCAAAGCGTGCGATTTGGATAAACGACAAAAATTTATTGTAATTCGATAAAATTTTGTTGCAAAACAAATTTGTGCGGTGTATGATTACCTCATCAGGGGATACGGAGGATCAGAATATGAACAGAAAGCTCCTGACAGCATTGATCGTAACAGGTTCGATCCTGACACTGTCTGCCGTGATGATCTTTCTTATGATATACGGGGCATGGGACTACACCAGGCGCTGTGCGCATATAAAAGAAAAACCGGGAATCGTTTGCGGGACCGGAGACACACTTTATATTGACGATCTCGCGTACTTTTCGAATTACGACGAGCGGAGGATAACAGGCATAACTGACGGTGAAGGCGTCATCTCGGAAGACGGTTCGAGCGTGACCATAACTAAGGCAAACGGGTTTGCGACTGTCTATGTATACGCAAGCAACGATCAGGCTCCGGAAAGCACGGAAGATGAAATAAGGATAATGATCAAAGACGAATAAATATGGTGATGAGAGGAATGGGAAAATGAAAAAAGTATTGATTCTGAGTTTGTGCGCAGCGGTATTGCTTTCAGGCTGTTCACTGTTCAAAAGCAAAGACAGCGGCAGCCTGGACCTCCCTGCCAACGCGGAGCAGATAGAGAGCAGATATGACATTGATCAGGGCGAGACACTTTTCACATATAACGGCAGAACATATTCATATTTCGGACAATTGAACGGTAAGATGTCCAACGGTTCTGTCAGGGAATGCATCGGTTACACTGACAATGACAAAGACACTCGGGTCTATACTCTATACGAGGACATAGCTGATAACTACCTCATGATACGTCATACCGGCGGGATAATGGACCAGCCCGAATTCCTGAGAGCTGTCGACACAAAGAACAGGGATATCTATACGCCTTCCTATATCAAGTCAGGCTGCTATGAGACTTGGGGATCATCCGGCATCCATTACGAGCTCCCGGAAGTTACGGTCGGCCTGATCTGCAACGCGGAGAATATAACAGCCATCTCTTACGAAGTCGGGATCGACGGGGAATCCGCGTTTGTCGGCGGGGTCGAAAATGCTGACAAAAGCGCGATAAAGAAAGGCGAGTTGTTTGATCTGGAATATAATGAATTAATGTTCTTAAACAAAGCAATTGTGGGAAAGCCGTTCTGCCTTACTCTGAACTTTACGGTAACAGATAACGAAGGTAGGGATCATAAAGTTGAAGGCACTTATACGCGCGAAATGATGTTTGGCGCTTCGCTCTCCGATCTTGAGATAAGAGAAGACGGAAACGGCGGATATATTCTTTTCGAGGATCTATAATAAAACCATAATTGGCAGAAGGCGGAAAATGAATAGCGATGTATCTTTTTTCAGATTCTACAAACCGTTTGTTATTGCGGCTCCGATCGTATTTGTACTGATGTTGATCGTCTATGTGATAGCCAATATGTATTATTATATGATCGTCGGCGAAGGAAAGATGGATGCTGATACAGCTAATGCTATCGTAGGATGCTTCCGCATTGCTCCGGTAATCGTAACCGCCGGTCTTCTTATTCTCGGCAAATTCGTTGCAGACCGTAACAGAGAGAAACACATGCGTATGATCGCGGAGATCCACAGAGCCGAAGAGAACAAGCCAAGTATCTTCTCGAAAATATAATGCGGGAGCAATAATGGTATCTTTTAGTTTGTTACTTATTCTATTTTTCGCAGCGGCTGTTTTGGCTCCCGGGATAGTCTTAATGATACTTGGGATCAAAGCCGGCGGTAAAAAGCGTGCTCTTGCCCTGATAATTCCATTCGCGATAATCTTCACGCTGACAGCAGGAGCCGCGAAGATCTACTATGACTTTAACCATACCATAGGCACATTCAGCGGAAGCGAATACGACATCATTACCATTGACGGCGTGTCATACAAAGCTGACTACAGCAATACGTTTTCGGGCACAGACAAGAAAAACCTTCTTGGCAAAACTGTTTACAGCGGAACCACGGAAAACACGATCGATCCGATGTATGTGTGGAGCATAAAAGGAACCGAAGAATATATCTATGCAGTATCGGATTTTGACGGCACGGTCTATAAAAGAATACCGGACTGAATGTCTCCACTTGGCTCCTGTTCAGACAAGGAGTCTTTCATCAATATCATTCCAGTCTATCGATGACTTAACACCTTTCATGCACGCGATCGATGCCATTCCGTGAACGATCGACCATATCTTGATGAGTTCGATCTCCTGTTCCTCAAATGTCTTCTCAAGACCATTCTCCTCAAGATGCTTCAGATACATCCTGCGCAGGAGCAGAAACGGCGGATAATCATTTTTGTATTCCTTATCCATCTTGAGATGCGCTTTTATATTCTGCTTTCCAAACAGGAAAACAAAGTAAACTGGATTTTTGCTGAAGAAAGTAACATAAGTCCTTCCCATCGCAATGATTGCTTCATCAGCACTTGCCCCGCCCTCCACTGCAGATTCAAGCTCCTGCATGAACCTTTCAGTAACATCATTCTTGATGGCCTCGATCAGTTCTTCCTTATCCTTAAAATGCGCGTACGGCGCAGCATGCGAGACATTGCACATCGCAGCTGCTTTTCTGAGCGATAAACTCTCCTCGCCATAATCGTTAATTATCTTTATTCCTGCATCAATAAGCGCCTGTCTTAAATTCCCGTGATGATAAACGTCAGCCATCTAATGTCATCTCCTTTATCTCTACCATTGCATCATAAGTTGCATCAGGATTCTCCCACAAAGGACTGTGCGCGGATCCGGGTATTTTATAAAAACCTTTAGCCGGAGCCTCAATGATCCCGCAATAATCCTCAATCAGCTCCCAGGGACAATTATAATCATATTCACCGCTGATAAAGAATACCGGCAGATCAAAACTTGTAATACTCTTTCTGTAGTCATGATCATTCAGTTCTTCTGCGAGCGGTGTCGTTCGGTATTTCTTCATTCCGGCAACATAATTGATTTTCTCTTTTAACGTATAACATTTGCATGTAATTATCGGCAGCACGACTCCTTCAAACTCTGTCTTATTAAGTATCGTTCCGCCACCGGCATCGTGAAGAAGATTAACGTAAGCATACCAATCTTTGCACTTAATGTTGCCACCGTCAAGATGGTTAACAGAATCCTCAAGTTTATTAAGTCTGTTCTTATCACCGTTACTCTCGAAAACACCCTTCATGAAGTTATACATCAACGTGTCATTTTCATAAGAGTCAGTAACACACTGTGCCATTCCGATATAGGCATAATAGTTCTCAGGATGTCTCTCCGCTTCCCTCAACGCAATATGAGTCCCTCCAGAAAACCCCATGATATAGATCTTATCTTTATTGAATCGCTCCTTCAGATATTCGGTAACTGCATAAGTATCATCAAGCAGATTATCAATGTTTACGCTGTCAATATCAATGTTTCCGTTATACGCGATCCCCATATAACGGTAGTCCCAGTAGACCATGGTGAATTCATCCTCAAGATGCATATCCTTGTACTTGTCGGTAAATACATAATCATCCGTTCCGGGACCGCTCGACACTAACAACAGAACAGGATTACTTATGTCCCTGCTGTTTATAAAAAAGCCGTTCGGAGCTCCGTTGATATCCATGACAAACTTCTCGGACAGACTGTTTGCATCAGCATACTGTCTGATCTTTCCAGGACTCATAATGGCCCAGAATGCAAAAAGCAATACAGGGACCGCAAGAACACAAACTGCAATTATCATAATCTTCTTTCTCATCAGATGCCTCATATCTTTACACTGTCAACATTGATTATATATGCAATCTTTACATTGTCAAGTTTAAGGCACACGTTGCTGCTTAACACATGAGTCTTACCCCGTAAAAATATTCAACTTTTTTATCAACATTTTCAGTCGCAAAACCTGTTAAAAAAGTTGAATATCCAGAAAAATCAACTTTTTCATCAACATTTCAGTTCCAAAAAGCTGTCAAAAAAACTAACCATTCAGAAGAAACAATAAGGCTGTCCCGCCCGGTGATCATACACCATACGAGACAGCCTTTGTTTTTTCTATTCCTCTACTATCAGACGTTCATTGACATAACCGTTAAAGCTATTCCTCCGCCGAGAAGAAGCACACACGGAATTACCGATATACCGATCTTAGCGCCGAGCTTCATGCCGCTCTTCTCTTTGCCTTCAGAGATCTCAACCTGACGCTTGATAAGATGTACGCCAAGGACAAGCAGCATAGGGCTTAAGCAAGCGAACAGCATCAGGGACGGCAGAGCATCGATTGCGGCAGATGTTGATTCCGATGCAGTAATTGTTACTCCCTCCTGCTGTGCTGACATTGTACTGAGCATGCTGAGGCCGATCGTTACCATATTATTGATAAAGTGGTAGATCGCAGGAAGGATGAAGTTATTGCGCTTTACCATGAGATATGCGAGACATCCGCCCATAAGTGAAGTGTTGAGGAATCTTACCGGATCTGTGTGAAGGATTCCGAACATGATGCCGATAATGACTACGATTATCCAATCCTTTTTCACGCCTCTGAAGTTGCTTAAGACTGCGCCTCTCATGATCGCTTCTTCGCAGATCGGCGGGCAGAGCACAGCGGAGATGAAGCCGATAACTACGCTTGCTGTTGTTATCTCAGTTAAACCTGATGTTACATTCTCGAATGTCTGCGGCATGAGTTTTCCGACTGCAACTGCACTTAAGAGTCCCAAAGGGAGCGCGCCCATCCACATAAGAACGGTTCCGAAGAAATCTCTAGCCGTAATCTTGCCGACCGGGAAAACTTCTTTCAGCGGAGTCTTATTGATAAGGCATGCCGCAACCGCAATGACCAAAAATCCGATCTGGATGACAAGTGTTGAAAACGTTCCCGTAAAAACAGATGCGATGCTTCCGATGATAAGCCATGCGAATGCTATTACAAATAAGAGCACACCCTTCCAGGGCTTCCATTTTGCCTGTGTTGATAATTCTTTTGCCATGTTCTTTCCCCTCCGTTTAACTGTTTTCCATGCGATTCTATCACCGGCCTGGAGTTAAAAATGGAACATGGCGTGAATGGTATGCTTTCTGTCGTAAATGGTATATCCGGGACTATCCTTAAATATTTCTTAATTATCGCGCGCAGGCGGTGATTAGGTTTTATTGCGTGCTATAATGCAGGCAGAGCGTTCAAGGGATGGAGAATTATAATGAGCAGAGTTAAACAGAGATACAAGCTTCCGAGAAACTGGATAGCGATTCCGCTTTTCCTTTATACGATTATCTTTATTATTTCAATAGGGGTGATCTCCATATCATTTGAGACATTCTCGGAGTATTCATCGACCCTCAAGGCAAGAGCAGAGACCGAGAAGGTGTCTCATTATGCTGAGTTATATGATACGGCACAGGAAGGATCTTCTGACCAGCTCCTCAGTTATTTCAAAGAGCAGGGTTATGACTGTATCGTTTTCAATAACAACAAAACTATTCTCCGCGCAAATTCGGAACCGACAGCTATTCTGGACAAATACGCGTCCGGTGATGTTAACAAGACATCATCCGTAACAATATCTTTTCTTATGAAGGATGAGGAAGAAGATTACGCGTATCTCTATTACCCGGACAAAGAAGGCAATATGATCATTGTGGAAGAGGATGTTGTAAAGCCGGACATAATGGAGATTCTCCTGCACGGTCCTCTGGATTTTTATAAGAATCTCGAAAATCACGAGATTAACTATATTCCCTACTGGACCTCTTTCAAGGTCAGGGACGGCAATGAATCTATCGCCTTCAAAACACATCTCGATCTTTCAATTAATGACGTAGGATATTTCTCGCTTAATTTCTTCTCTGCATATCTTCTTGTCATACTTATCTTTATACTCCTCGTTTCCAACATAATCAGGACTCACAGAAACAACAGGAATATGAGGAAGATCGTATTCAGGGACAACATCACCGGCAGCCGCAACTGGTTCTGGTTCGCTTTAAAGAGCCAGGAACTGCTGAAGAAGCGCAGAGGCAATACGCAGTATGCTATCGTAAGCCTTTCCTTTGTGGGATACAGAAACTACGTGCTCTGTCACTCTGTCGATCTGGGTGAACAGACATTAAAGAACATCTGGAAGACCATCGATGCTTACCTTGAGAAAAACGAACTGTGCGCGCACAGCACAGCTTCCAATTTTCCTATTCTCATGAAAGTAACAGACGAGGCTTCCGCAAGAGCCAAACTCGACAGGATAATCAAGACTCTCGAGACTATCGGCGGCGACCATGACTTCAAGTTCCAGGCCGGCGTATACATGGTAGATCCGAAGATCAGAAAGAAGGCGGATATCGATCTGCTTTATAACAATGCATCTACCGCACGCATGACACTTGAAGACAATGATGATTCGGGCATCGCTTTCTTTGACCAGAAGCTTGTCGAGGATACGATCTGGGCGGATAAGGTCACCGAGAGGCAAAGGGAAGCTGTTGAGAAAGAGGAATTCAAGGTATATTACCAGCCTAAATATGATCCTCGCACGAACGAGCTCATGGGTGCGGAAGCCCTTATCAGATGGGATTCTCCGGATCTGGGATTTGTTGCTCCGGGCAGGTTTATTCCTATTTTCGAGAACAGCGGATTCATAACCGAGATCGACCACTATATGCTCACCCACGTCGCAAGGGACCAGAAGAAATGGCTTGATGAGGGCAAAAAATGTGTACCCATATCAGTCAATGTATCACGCGCTCATTTCGCGGAGACAAACCTTGCAGACCAGATAAAAGACATTATCGACAAAGAGGGCGCGCCCCGCGATCTGATCGAGATCGAGCTTACTGAGAGCGCATTTTTCGATGACAAGAAAGTTATGCTCGCGACTATCAGGAAGCTCAAGGAATACGGGTTCCTCGTATCCATGGACGACTTCGGATCAGGCTACTCCTCCCTTAATTCCCTGAAGGATATGCCGCTTGATATCCTGAAGCTCGATGCGGGTTTCTTCAGAGGCGAAAACGACAATGACAGAGCTGAGATCGTCGTTTCCGAGGCACTGCAGCTTGCAAGAAAACTCAATATGACGACCGTTGCCGAAGGCGTTGAAGATCAGGCCCAGGTTGATTTCCTTGCTGCAGAAGGCTGTAACATGATCCAGGGATATTACTATGCAAAACCGATGCCGAAGGAAGAATACGAATTAAGGATAGGTGCCCCTGCGCCCCAAAGGCAGCCCGCTGAAACTGAAGCCGAAGCTAAGACTGAAGCTAAAGCAGACGCTAAAGCCGTTGCTGAAGCTGTAGCTGAATCAGAGCCGGCCGGACTGGAAAACGGACCGGAAATAAAGTAAAATTATTCTTACATTTAAGAATAAGGGGTACAAATCTATGAAAAGAGTCTTATCAACTGTATTGGTTGTAATTATGTTAGCGTCTGCTCTCACGCTGTTCTCAGGCTGTTCTAACGCACCGAAGGACTGGTACCAGATGACACTGGATTATTACAGCGAAGGCGTAAAGACCGGATGGGCAAACGAGGACAAGTCTTTAAATATCCACATTGCAAAGGATCTTAAGACAAAAGACCCTAATAAACAGATCGGTTATCTCCTCGTTGATCTCGACAAAGACGGCACAAAAGAACTGCTTATCGGATTCAATGACGGTTCAAACGCGACCAAGTTTACCGATGTTTATGTCTGGCATTCCGATATCGGCGCTTTCCAGATCTTAGGCGGCGGAGAAGGTTATTATATCTATCTTTGCGCAAACAATGTCATAGCGCAGGATTCATGGTACGGCTCACTTACAGAACGTGACTTCAAGACCTGGAATTCAAAGTCCAACTCTTTCACGATAATTGACGGGGAAGGCAAATATCTTCCGAAGAAATGGGATCTGACGGAATTCTGATCTGTCAGACAGGCTTGTTATGCCATTCGTATTCCGGATGCCTTGAATAGTATTCTTCCTTGACGTCATACATTCTGGCATCAGCTATCTGCATCGCTTTACGAACGTCATCATGTTCATCACTGTGGCATGAACCGACTGCGAAATGTGCCCTGTTCGGGCGCTCGCAATTCTCCTTAAGTGCTTTCTCAAGCTTAAGGAATTCTGCCGCATTTGTCTTAGGAGTAATGACCAGAAACTCATCGCCACCTACACGGTATATCTCGTTCTGCTTGCCCATGATCTCCTTGAGTGCGGAAGCAACATCTTTGAGAAGATTATCACCCGCAAGGTGTCCCTGTGTATCGTTGATGGTCTTAAGCCCGTTTACATCGATGAAGAATACACCGAAAGGCTTTGATATCTCATTTTCCCCGCTGACATCCTCACTGATCCTGTTGTTCATGGCATTACGGTTGTAAACACCGGTCAGGAGGTCAGTTGAACTCATTATCTTCATCTTACGGATGTTCAATTCGTTAGCGATCTCGGCAGACAGGATAAAAGATGTAAGACTCAGTGTCTCCTTGATCATAAGGGATTTCTCCGGATCAAAATTGCCGGCCCAAATATATCCGATGGTCTTGTTATCAGATCTGAGAGGATATATGACTATCGTCTTTACGTTATCGCTCTTCAATGAATCAATCCATTCGGGAGCGATATTATGAGCCTCTTCCATATCCTTCTCACTTGAGATAACAAAACAATTGCTCTTGTCAATAAGTCTTGGCCAGGTCTCTATGACTCTGTAGAAATCCTCATTAAGGAAATCGGACAATGGTTTCTGATCGGGATCATTTCCATAGTCCTCGCTGAGGAGTTTATATTCCCTCTTCTCAAAATCAGTAAGAAGGATGCTGCAGCGCTTTGCTCCGCATTGAACACGGATGTCGGCTACAACGGAATCCATGGACAGCTGGAAATCAGTAGTCTCGCGGAGCCTTAAGCATGTCTTGATAACATTGGAGGCAGTCTCCGATGAGATATCAACAAGCTTATCGACATCTGCCTTGGGGTTCATCTCATAAGAGAAGAAGATCAGCTTTACGTTAGGATCGTCGGATTTGAGAGGCATATAGAATACCTCCATCCAGGCATTGTATAACTCGATATCAAAATAGGTGTGGACCGGTTTACCGGTATTCGCAACGGTGTCGCACAAAGCCTCAAAGTTGGAAGACTGCATGATATACCTTGTATAAGGCACGTTGGTCTCAAACTCTTCAATGGACTTAACGACAGTTCTCTTATACGCGTCGTTGCCGTCAACCACCGTATATCTGCCGTCTCCCTGCTCAACATTAAGATTGACCGCAAGAACAGCGGCTACTCCGTTAAAGCTCTCAAGGAGGTTTTTATAATCCATTCAAACACCTACTGATAGATTAAAAAAATTTAAGTTAATTATACTAGCAATTTGGTCGGTTTCCACATTTCCGCAACTTGTTTATCGAATGTTAACCATATTAGGGTCTGTATCATCCTTCCAGCCACTGGTGCATGCCGCATCCGAAGTCCGAATTAGGTCTGTCAACAAAACCGAACTTGTTATAGAACGCCTCTTTGCCCTTGGCTGCAAGAAGGCTGATCATGATCCTATACCCGGGCTTCATTGAATCTTTGATCTTCTCCATGAGGGTATTCATTACCTTCCTGCCTAACCCTTTTCCCTGATATTCCGGAACAACGATAACATCGGCAATATAAACGACATAGCCGCGGTCTGACACTGCCCTGCCGATCGCAACTGGCCTTTCGTCAACTCGAAAACATACCAGGACAAATGAATTCTTTAATCCTTCAGCTGCCTGTTCAAGCGGAAACTCGCTCCAACCGACGATCTTTCTCATCGCCATATATTCTTCAGGTGTAATGTAGTCTGTTAATTTGTAATCTTCCATATAAATCTTCCTGTCACAGTTTTTAGAACGACATAAGGACCGCTCTGCACGGAGCTCCGTCCGCCCCGCCGAGATTGACCGGCGCGGCATTCAGGAAATAAACTCCGTCACAGACTTCACCCAGTCTTATGCCCTCAAGGAGCACGATCTCGGCTCCGAGCATTATCAGGTGAACCGCCATCGGAGCATCCAGAGGTCCTACCGTCTGCGATTCGTTTCCGTAAAGCAATATATTGCTGTCAGCGAAAACCTTCGCTGCTTCTTCGGTAACCGTGGAATTGCCCTTAACGAGGATCCTGTTGAAGCAGTCACAGTCAGTATTCTGAGAAGCTGACGCAGCCTCTCTTGCCTTTCTGACTATCTCTTCGGCATCTTCTGCCGTCATATCACCTTCATGCGACGCGACATAGGCATAACCGATGAATCTCTTCATATCGACCTGATCCAGTGTCTTGCCCTCATCTATGAAATGATGAGGCGCGTCGACATGTGTTCCGTTGTGGGCGCACATCTTGAAAGCGGTCAGATTGCATACCGCGCCGTCGCTGATCTTCAGCATTTCGAATCTCTCCGGGGAAGGATCTCCCGGATAAACAGCACATCCGAAAACTTCCTGTGAGATATCGTAGATCTTCATAGCCGCACCTCCTGTCAGCAGTGTCATTTGCTTCGCAAATAAGGGTGTAACAATGTTACAGTGCCGTATTATCAAGGCTTTACGCCTGTCCGTCCTCTTTTAATCTGGACAGCAGTTCCTTGTTTTTTTCGAGCAGATCATAGATGCCGTCTTCCGAAAGAACCCCTCTTTTGAGACCCTCTGGAAGCCCGCCGGTCTCATCAAGCCTCAGATCATTCTTCCAGTCTTTGCCTGTATAGTATGCTTCAAGTTTCTGAATGTCAGACTGTAATCTCTCAAACTCCGAGATCTGTTCCTCAAGCCGGGCTATAAGCTCAGAAGACCTGTCAAAGATCTCCTCCATACTGTTTATACGTTCCACTGCTTTTTTATTCTTCATACTTTTATTGAAGATAATCTTACCCTAAAAGCCTGATTATTCAAAGAAAACCTATGTTTTCCGCATCATATCGAGAATATGAACCCTGCCAGAGGTGACATTACTATCATGATGCATGAGAAGCAGAATGAGTTGACTGATATGAGCGTTGCCCTCTGTTCGGGCGGGACCATCTGATTCAGCGCGATGTCGGACCTGATCTGGATCAGGTCATCAGCAAAAGCCGTTAAGAAGCCGCCTAATGTCATCAGGTACCACACCCCCGTAAACTCGCTTACAAGGCCTATAAGAGCGAGTGAGATGCAGAAGACGAATAATTTGCCGAGCGTTGTCTTCTTAACCTTACGCGCGGCAAGAGCGCCTATAATGCCGCCCATCGACATGATGAACAGAAGAGGTCCGAGAGTCCAGTCGGGGATCCCCGTCATCGGAAGTTTGGCCTGAAGGAAGAACAGTAGCAGAACGTCTATTCCGCCTACGAGCGCATTTCTGAATATGAGGCCCGCGACTTTCCTGTTGCCTTTAAGGAAACCCAGACTGCCGCTTATTACGTCTTTGAACCTCTTGGAGAGCGAGTCGCCGCTCTTTTTCAGAATGACTTTGTTTTCGCGCAGGAAAAGCAGAAAGACCATATTGACGGCTGATATCGCAATAGAGAGTATCTGCGCGTTTCTGTTGCCCATTATTACCGCCACGCCTGCGAAAAGCGTTGCTATACCGTTCGATATCCTGTAGACCGCCGTTTGGGTCGATATGTATCTGTCATACTTCTTCTCCTGCCCTTCTTCAAGAAGCGAATCATAAGCAAGCGCGCTGTCACTTCCCGATATGAAGTTATATGACAGCGCCGAAAAGCCGACAGACACGCAGACACAGGCGAACCCCGGAAGGAATCCCCTGACCAGAGCAGACAGCATCGACATGATACAGCTCAAGATCAGGCTCTTTTTCCGGCCGAACATATCGGCAAACATTCCTGAAGGGATCTCGGCTATCAGGCTCACGATGTGGAATACGGTCTCTGCAAATCCGACCTGAACCAGCGAATAACCGTCCGATACCAGGAGCAGCACCCACGCCGCGCCCGCTATCGAAATGTTAAACATGAAGTTTGATATGTAAAGCAGACCGAGCTGCCTTTTAATGTTAAGTTTTGACATAAATAAAAAATCTCCTTGTTTCTTTTTGAGAACAAAGGAGAAGCTGCTGTTTATGGTGATATTTTACGGGTGTTATTTCCTGCAAATAGGCAGACTTCTCCTATAGGACACCCTGTAAAAACCGTTCATAAGCTGAATGTTAGGTGTTATCCAGTACATAGTAGAAGCGCCTTTCGTAATTCTAGTTCAGGTGAAATATATCATATAAGTTCCGGACTGACAACCGCCGCTTTACCAGCAGCGTTCCTCATGTTCTGCCAGTCTGTCACCTTCATAGCGGAACTTCATCGTAAAGAACCCGGATGTTTTCTTATCTCCGAAAAGATGATCGAACATGATCTTATCGCCTTCCCACACTGGGAGATCATTGATCTCAGCCAAAGGTACCCAGCACAGTTCGCCTTCATCACAGGCATTCTCAGGCAGTTCAAAATCAGTCGGCAGTGATGCAGTAAAAACATGCATATATTCGGTCGGATACTCAGAAGAGATAAAGGTAATGAGGCCTCTGTACCGGAAATCCTCAAGTGATCCCGAGGTGATCTGTGCCTCCTCGTAAAGCTCTCTCAAAACGCATTCTTCCGGGGATTCATCCGATTCAAAATGACCTCCGATGCCGAGGTATTTATCCAGATTCATATCACCTTTTCTGGTCTTGCGGATAAAGAGGCAGCCGCTGCCTCTGGTAATGTAGATCAGTGTTGTAAGATTCTCAATACGCATGAAGTTATTATACGTGCGTTACTGCCGGAACTTCAAGCAGGATCAGACCTCGACTGAAGTCTCACCGTAATCGATCGAATAGTCGCCGTTAATAAGCGCGATGCGGAAATTGATACGGTAAATGAGGTAGGAAGATACATCGATCTTGAATATCTCTGCCAGCGCGCACCACTTGTCGGCAATGCTTACGATATAGCTCTCACGGTGCATGGGAAGAAATGGCGTAAGCGGAAACATATGCTTGGCGATTATGTCCTTCTCGATATCGTTTAGGCAAAAGTCCCTTTCGGCATTTGCTCTCGCTACACCCGGATGTGTAAAGCCATGGAATCTTCTTGAACTGTCCTTGATATGCCAGTCGTAAAGGAAGTAATCGTGGAGCAGAGCGCCTCTTACAAGGCTGTCCTTGTCAAATTCTATCTTCAGGGTCTTCTCGAGGAAGCATGCGATAAGAAGGCTGAATTTCGCAACCGAGACACAGTGCTCGAATACTGTTGTCTCACCGTGCTGTATGAATGTTTTCATTACCTGGGCTTCGGGACTTAAGATAATGTCTTTGCCGCGGGTAAAAAGTTCCTTCGCAAGTTTATATTCCGTTATGCGTTTAGCAAAATGTAAAGCCAATCTTAACCTCTTTTGCTTTGATAATATCAAAGCGGATTTTCACACTTTGAGTAGTATATCGCAAAACCTGGATTTTTACGCAGTCGATTATTTACATTTTCGGGTCAGTATGCGTGAAAAAATGTGGCAATTTACTATGGGCGTGCAAGCCCGTAAAAAATCGTTTATTTGAAGTAATTCTTTCTGACCTTGAGATTCCACCAGATCTTCCATGTGTCGGTGAACATCTTCCAGACATCCCTGAACTTGATCCTGCCGAATGACTGGATCCTGGAGAAATTCAGTTCAACAGGCATCTCGATAAGCTTGATCTTCTTTTTGGAGGCAAGGGCCAGAAGCTCGATATCAAAAGCATAGCCGTCTATCCTTCTCAAAGGCACGATCTCCCTGATGAGCGAACCCCTGTAAAGCTTGATTCCGGTCTGTGTATCGTGGCACTTGAGACCGAACAGGATCTTCAGCATCACATAGTAGCAGAGCGAAAAGACCTTGCGGATAAAAGGATATTCGAGCTTGGAATCCTTATGCATCTTTGAGCCGATAACGATATCCGCGTCCTCGAGCTTCATCTCGGTATAGTATCCGCTCAAGAGATTGGCTGAAAGGTCAAGATCTGCGTCGATAAAGCCGACTATGTCACCTTTACTGTTAATAGCGCCCCATGAGACAGCACCGCCTTTTCCGCGGTTCTTGTCATAACCGTAATCTTTAATATGGGGATTATCCGCTGCCGCGCGCTTAACTTCAGTTCCGGTGTTGTCGCTGCTCCCGTCATTGACCGCGATTATCTCAAAGTCGGACGTAAAAGCACTGAGTGCTTCATCGATGGTCATGAGATTATCGTAGATGTGTTCGCCTTCGTTATAGGCAGGCACGACAATGCTGAGCATAGTTATCCTTCGCTTAATATTTTTCGCGATATTTTAACACATCAGAAGCGTCCGCCGCCACCGCCGGAGAAACCGCCTCCGCCACCGCCGGAGAAGCCGCCGCCTCCGCCGCCGGAGAAGCCGCCTCCGCCGCTTGAAGACGTGTGATGGATAACCTTTTTGCTCTTGAAGATATCATTCTTCTCGACAATATTGCTTCCGGGGATCGAATAAGTGCTGATCGCAGGCAGCTTATCGAGTCTTCTCTTAGGTGAAGCAATAGCAGTAACAGCAAATGAGAGTCCGACCGGAATAATGATCGTAAAGAATACGATAGCGCCGTAGCTCTGGTAAGAGAACTTTCCGAGATCATTGGTAATACCGTTGACCGCGGTACCGTACTCACCGCTTCCCAATTGCGAGAAATACTTTCTGAACAGGCTGTAGCAGTCGTCATCGTCAACGGCAAAATGCGCTGTTCCGTATGTATATAACCAGAAGAACCTTCCGCCCTGATAATCCAAGGTTACATCGATAAGGATGCAGACACCGGAGTTGTTCTGAAGCGGAACCGTCTTAACATTTTCCATGTAAAAGTCTTCGGCAAAGCGCTTCTCGTCCTCATCGGAATTGGTATACTTTTTACCCTTATTATTTGTCGTTACTATAACGACATTGATATCCTTGTCTTTCGAGAGCTTCTTTGCCGAATTGGTAATGTCTTCAAGCTCCTGGCTCGTGAAAAGATCAGCATCGTCAATGACCTTTACGGTCTTGGCGGGTGACAGATTCATAAAGACATAGAATATCACGCTTGCAATAATGATGCAGATAAGACCGATGCCTACGCCTATGGATGTGCCGTTAAGCTCGGATAATACCGAGAGCTTCGGACTCTTCTCCTGCGACTGGTTCATTTCATTGATATCAAGATTCTCGCTCATCCCCAGAACCCCCTCATAATAAGGCCCAAGACAAATCTTGTTATAACGGCCAGAATGCCGAGAACGATAAAGAAGAACATCATCTTCTTGACAGGGCTTACGGGGATCTGACCCGCAACTTCACCTGTCTGTCCGTTCATGGCAAAGTAGTAATACTTATTGCGGTATTTGTAAGACAGGAACCACACGGGGAGCAGCGCGTAGTTTGCTTCCATCGTATCGATCTTGCTTAAGTTCTGCTTGATGCTGAACCGGTCGAAAGTACCCTTCAGAGAGCCCTTGAGAGCCTTGTCGATACCGTCCATTCCGCGCTTTGTCGCACGGCCCGCGAGATCCTGCGGAGACTGGTCATATCTGTCGGCATAAAAGCCCGGAAGATATCTGTAGTCGTAAGGAATAAGAGCATCAAAATCAAAGGGCTCGATGGCTTCCATCAGTGCATCATCGATCCTCGTCTCGCCATCGAGCGGAACATGCGTCCAGCTGAGCTTGGCATTTCTGTCGAAGCTGAATGTCTCAACGATCTCGTCGTCACCTCTGTAGTGGATCTTATCGCCCGTTCCGTGGGCATCGATCGTGGCGTTGATATTGAAGAGCCAGAACGGTACATAAAGTCCCGTCATCTTCTCAACGTTCTTCTTGGATACAAATCCGAACGGTGTCCACTTGCCCTTGCCTGCCCACTTAATGAAGGCAGCCTCGGCGGAACTCCTCGAATACTTGAAAGGGATCATGTACTGCGGCTGGAACTGTTCGGTAAGTCTCTTTCCGACCAGCGCAGGCGATCCGCAGAAAGCACAGAAAGTAGCTGCCGTATGCGCATCCGTTACGAGCTTTGCGCCGCAGGCGTTACAGACAAACTCTGTCTGTTCGGGCATTTCCTGAGGCTCCTGCTGGGCCTGGGCCTGCTGCTGAGTCTGTGTCTGTCCGGCAGACGCGGACTGCTTTGCCTCAAGCTCATCTACCGTTACGGCAATCGCAGCGGGATCAAATGACGATCCGCAGTTGGGGCAGTCAAGTTTTTGTGTATCAGCGTTAAGTGTAAGATTGGACCCGCAATTCGGGCATTTGATCGTATCAGCCATATTATCCCTCCCGAATTGATATTATATCACAAAAATATTTTCCTTTTAATCAGGCGTTTAACCTGCGTCCCAATCAGGCGTCAGCGTTTAAGAGGGCATCGAGCGTCTTGTCGTGGCTTCTCTCGGAACGCGGATAAGCCACATATTTGAATTCAACGCCTTTCCTCTTGCATATGGTCTGAACGAATGAATCCGCAAGCTTCGGATTTTTGACAAGGACAGGGCCAATAAGACTGATCCCGAGAAGATTATTCTTCCTC
Organism: Oscillospiraceae bacterium; assembly: GCA_902776845.1. Taxonomy (GTDB): domain Bacteria; phylum Bacillota; class Clostridia; order Saccharofermentanales; family Saccharofermentanaceae; genus Saccharofermentans. The sequence goes on along the minus strand of CACYRM010000029.1, from coordinate 1,436 downwards.
GCGCCGTCCTTCTCGATCGGGACTTCCCCTATAACCTTAACCGCATCAAAAGCAAATCCCTCATACTCTTCAGGGAGACCTGCGCGGTTGACAAAACCGACATACTGTTCTTTAGTCTCAGGATCTTCGAGGACCACATCGCCCGTATAGCGTTTCTTGATACTGTCTTTGAAGGTGTAGTCAAAGATCCCCAGACCATCCACAAGAGAGAAGTCAGAAGTGATGATCCCTTTTCCCAGGATATCCATGCTGTTGCCTGTAAAGAGCATAGGCACACCATCATCAATTGCCTTAGTAAGTTCTTTCAGGGACCTCTTCAGATGGTCCGCAGCAAAGTTCCTGTTGGATTCAAAACCCGAGCCCATATAGACAAAATCAACGTCATCTATCGCGATTTTCGGATCAGTAACAGTGCCGCTTACGATCTCCACCTCAAAGCCCTGGTCTTCCAGTCTTTTCTTCATGATCCTGACGTTGCCGTTATCACCGTAGAGATTCATATAATCCGGATATAAGTAAAGGATCCTTACTTTCATTCGAGTTCCCTCCCCGTTACCAGTGAGAGTATCTTCTCTTTGTCGGAGAAACATGTGATCACATAAAGGAATGAATCAAGATTGTTTTTGCAGTAATCTGCCGCATCCTGAACCTGCTCGAAAACCTCAAGCTTGGAGTCATCAAAACCTGCGATGCCGAATCTTATCGCGAGGTCGTCGCAATACTGACCTGCGAGAATGATCTTCTCAAGACCTGCATCCTTAAGCTTCTCAAAGTTGATGTCCCAGAGCCAGCTTGAATCGGATGTGTAATACTTGCGGCTTATCGCGTCTACAATGATCATCACGCTCTTCCTGCGCTTATCATTCGCGACAACATCGATCGAGCGGTCATACGATACTGAATTCTCGTGCTTTGAAAGGAGCAGTCTTCCCTGAACGTTCCCCAAAGTGAAGTCAGAGATCCTGCCCGACTTAAGGATATATCCTCCGAGCGCTTTAGCAGCCTTCGCGGGATCGATCCCCGCAACCGTTGAAGCTGTAAATGCCGCAAGGATGTTGTAGCAGTGATAGATACCGGTAAAGAATACCGGGATATCATATTTGCCGTCGATCGTTATCGAAGCTTTGCCGTCCTGCTCCTGTGTTGATGTCAGAGCGTGAACGGTATCAGGCCTTGTAAATCCGCAGTGAGGGCAGCTGAATTTTCCGATGTGATTATAGTGGTAATACGCATATTCCATCGGGCCTTTGCAGAACGGACAGTACTTTCCGTCATCGTATATACCCTCGTGTTTCCCGGTATCCGTGGGAAGTCTGTCAGCGCCGAAATACAGGGTGTCCTCCCTGTCTCTTCCTATGCTTGCGACGAGCGGATCGTCGGCATTAAGAATCAGGGTCATGTCATTGTAGATCGCCTCGCAGATAATGCTCTTGATC
>CACYRM010000028.1 GCA_902776845.1 Oscillospiraceae bacterium | reverse complement strand
AAGAGCTAACGGTAAGTACTATAAGCTCCCCGGCATGAAGGAATCCAACCTCATCAACTATTCTTTCGTTATCAGAAAGGATATCTGGGATGCAGCAGGTGTTGACGTTGTTGCTATCCAGAAGGACTGGACATGGGCTGACCTTCTCGAGGCTTTGAAGAAGGTTAAGGCTTACATGGTTGAGCAGGGCATGTGCGAAGAGAGTGACTACATCTGGTCTGACCTCTGGTGCGGAAACGAATCAGGACAGGGAAGCGGCGGAAACCTCTTGGGCGTAATGGCTGCAACTTATGATGTAAATGCAGGCTGGGCAATGGGCAATGGTATGAGATTTGATTTCGACCAGAACAAGTTCATCTTCTCACCTACGACAGAGAACTTTAAGGCATTCCTTAAGACAGCTAACAGCTTTGTAGAAGCAGGCATCCTTGATCCTGAAACATTCACACAGGATGACGCTACAGCTACAGCTCAGTATTACAACGGCAAGACAGCTATCATGTCCATCAACCAGGGTCAGTGGGCTAACTATGAGCAGAATATGACAGCTCAGCTTGGTGCAGGCAACTTCGAAAACTACGTAATCACAATGCCTATCGGTTCTACAAGAAACTCCACAGTTGATCCTGCAAGACTTGAGAACGGCGTTATGATCTCACAGAAGGCTCTTGATGAACTCGGCGAAGATGGTTTCATCGAAATGCTCAGATTCGTTGACTGGCTCTTCTATTCACACGAAGCATATGATCTCACAAAGTGGGGTGTTGAAGGCGTTCACTACACAGTAGACGCAGAAGGCAACAAGAAGCTTATGGACGGCTTCTGCTGCTCCGGTCTGGGCTATGGTAATGATGAAGCAGAGTCTATGACAGACATCAGACTTAAGTGGGGTTATGCAGGCGGTAACTTCTGGTACGGCGGTACAGTTGCAGAGATGTCTGACAACCTTATTCCTCCGGTAGCTGATTATGTTAACCGTGATTACACTGACAGAGATACTCCTCCGCTCGCTCCCGGTGTTGCTCCTACAGCAGACCAGAACGAGGAGATCAACCTCATCGCTACACCTCTTATCAGTAACGTAAATGCTTGGACATTGAAGTTCGTTACCGGTCAGGAAAACATCGATGAGCAGTGGGACAATTACGTTCAGTCCTGCAACGAGCTCAACGTTCAGGGTCTCGTTGACATCTACGGTGAGCTTTACAAAGGCTGATAATTCAGGATATAAGCACACACTAAAAAACGACGGGGCATCTCATAAGTGAATGAGGTGCCCCGTTATTATCTGTTCTGACAGTAATGGAAACTGTGTTTAAATGTCTGTTTTCACATTCAGACGTGCGCAGTTGGAAAAAACATATTTAGTGAATTCTTATAGCAAACTCTTTCGATGATGTCCTTAAGTATCCTCTCATCATAGGGGAACCTGCCGCGTTCGATCTCAGTGCCCAGGAAATTGCAGAAGATCCTTCTGAAGTATTCGTGCCTTGTGTAGGACAGGAAACATCTTGAGTCCGTGAGCATACCCGTGAAACAGGGCAGGGAACTCTGTGAGCAAAGTGATCTTAAATGGTCTTCCATGCCAAGAAGATTATCGTTGAACCACCATGCCGCACCGTGACAGATCTTGCCCGGCATGCTTCCGTCGTTATATGCCCCGCAGAGAACATCAAGTGTTGTATTGTCGGCGGGATTCAGGGAGTAGAGGATCATCCTGGGAAGAAGCCCCTCGCTGTTGAGCTTATCCATAAAGCCAGTAAGCGGTGTAACGAAATCGAATGATCCGGTTATTATGTCGCATCCGCAGTTGATGCCGGCTTTTCTTAACATTGCCGTATTAACGTTTCTCTTGCACCCGAAATGAAGCTGCATCGTCCATCCTCTTTTCGCATATTCGCGCGCGAAAAAGAGCATAAGATCCGTCTTGTAAGCAGTAAGTTCACCGGCATTGAGCTTTGCGTCAGGATCAGAAATTTTCTTCGCGAAAACATCATCAGGAGATACAGCCGTATCTTCAGCAAACCATATATATTCAGTGCCGTGATCCGATATAACGCAGCCGTGAGTTGCAAAGTGATCCAGCCTTGAAACAAGGACCTCTTTAAGTGTGCTGACGGAAGAGATCTTTACGCCTGATACCGATTCAAGTTTTTCAACGTATGAATTGAATGAATCCTTTTCTATGTCGACTATGTTGTCAGGCCTGAATGCGGGGAGAACTTTGCATTCAAATCCGGAATCCTTTATCTGTTCATGCCAGATAAGGCTGTCGGCGGGATCGTCCGTGGTGCATATGAGTTCGACATTTGAGCTGCGCATGATGTTTCTTGCAGTGAGCCTGCCTGACTGTAATATCTCACCGGTCTTATTCCATACATCTTCCGCGTTCTTAACAGTAAGAGGTTCATTGATTCCGAAATATCTTGAGAGTTCCAGGCAGGTCCAGTGATAGAGTGGATTGCCGAAAGCCGATTCGACGGCTTTTGCCCACATCATGAATTTCTCCTTGTCCGGAGCGTCACCGGTGATGTATCTCTCGTCAATACCGCACGTTCTCATAAGACGCCATTTGTAGTGGTCGCCTTTAAGCCAGAGATCAGTGATGTTTCTGAAGCTGATATCCTTCGCAATTTCTTCTGCATCGATATGACAGTGGTAATCGATGATGGGGAGATCTTTCGCAAGATCATTATAAAGCTTTACCGCAGTGTTGTTTTCCAATAAGAAATCATTATCAGGAAAGTGATCCATAGGGCACCTCATATGTTTATTTATCTATAAAATAACTTATTTTGTATGTATTCGCAATTAAAAACATGGTAGAATGTTAGTTAATGACAGAGAGGTGTTATTATGACTTTTTCAGAGAAGGTAAGTAAGACGGGAATAATCCCCGTTGTCGTATTAAACAAGGTTGAAGACGCTGTCCCTTTGGCAGATGCACTGCTCAAAGGCGGGATAGATTTTATGGAGATAACTTTCAGGACAGAATGTGCTGCGGACTGCATATCCGAGATAAGCCGGAAAGTGCCTGAGATGAACGTGGGAGCAGGAACGGTACTTAATGTCTCCCAGGCAAGACTTGCGGTGGAGCGCGGTGCCGGTTTTATAGTATCACCCGGTCTTGATGAAGAGACGGTCAGGTGGGCAATCGAAAATGATATCCCTGTTATACCGGGAGCCGTAACACCGACAGAGATAATGAAGGCTGTAGGACTCGGACTTAAAGTGGTCAAGTTTTTTCCTGCCGATGTTTACGGCGGCATAAAAGCCATAAAGGCTCTGTCAGCTCCCTTCGGACAGGTAAGATTCCTTCCGACCGGCGGTGTATCCGAAGCAAATCTGAAGGAATTTATGGAGAATAAGTCAGTAGCTGCAGTCGGCGGCAGCTGGGTCTGCAAAAAAGACGATATTGCGGCTCACGACTGGGATAAGATAACAAAGCTTTCGGCTGATGCCGTAAAGATAATCAAGGAGATAAGATCATGAGTAAATATCTTACATTCGGAGAATTAATGCTTAGACTTAAGAGTCCCGGGAAAGAACGCTTTCTGCAGTCACCGTCGCTCGAGGCCACATTCGGAGGCGGGGAAGCGAATGTGGCGGTATCTTTGGCCAATTACGGTCTGGATGCGGATTTCTTATCGGTCATCCCGTCAAACGCGATCGGTGATGCCGCAGTAGGCGAACTGAAAAGATTCGATGTCGGCACTGACAAGATCATAAGGACTGAAGGAAGGATGGGCATATACTATCTTGAGACAGGCGCGAACCAGCGTCCGAGCAAGGTTATATATGACAGGGCTTATTCAGCTTTTTCGCTCTATCGGCCGAGCGGATACGATTGGGAAAAGATCTACAGTGATGTTAAATGGCTCCATATTTCCGGTATTACTCCCGCAATTTCCGAGGAAACAAAGAAAGCTTCAATAATGGCTGTACAGGAAGCGAAAAAGCGGGGCATCAGTATTTCGCTTGATCTGAATTACCGTAAGAATCTGTGGAAATACGGAGTTGACGCAAAAGATGTAATGAAGATATTAACTTCCTATGCGGATATCGTTATTGCCAATGAAGAGGACTGCCAGAAGTCACTTGGTCTTAAATGTGAGAGCAACGTGGAAGGCGGCAGGCTGGATCAGGAAGACTACAGGAGACTGAGTGATTCCTTGTTAGAACAGTTCCCTAATGTTAAAGCGGTCGCGATCACTTTGAGAGAAAGCAGGAGCGCGGATATCAATTTCTGGGCTGCCGCATATAACAACCGCTCTGAATTCATCGTCAGCCGCAAATATGAGATGTATGACATTGTTGACCGTGTGGGCGGAGGAGATTCTTTTGCAGGCGGACTGATCTATGGACTCAATCAACTCGGGTCAGACAAAGAAGCGCTGGAATTTGCTGTAGCTGCAAGCTGCCTTAAGCATACGATAGACGGTGATTTCAACAGAGTAACCGTTGATGAGGTGGAGAAGCTCGCAAAAGGGGACGGCTCCGGAAGGGTGCAGCGGTAAAGATTAAGTAAAGATTCCATCTGACAGCTGAACGTTAACCGGTATGTGAAAATGAAGGAAACATCAATGTTTTCCCGCTTGCCGGGCGTTTTTGCGTGCCACAGAATTACCCCAATTTCGAGAATACTTTGATAATCAAAGCTATTTACAACAAAAGCTCTTGATGCTAATATCGCGGTAACAGGACATATTGGATAAAAGGGGGAAATGATATGGATTCGATAGTGCTTATGATTATTATTTATTTATGTCTGCCGATCGTCTTTGGTATTCTTTTCGCCGTCTTTCTTACCAAATCCATTAAGCGCGGAAAAAGGATCAAAGAGCTTGAGAATGAAATAAAAGTTCTCAGATCCGGCAATGTTACCCGGCCTGTACAGGGATCGGATAATCCGGTTTATGTTCCGTATCAGACACCTGTTAAGCCTTATCCGCAGCCTGAATATATCAAGCTGCCCCAGATTCAGTCACAGGGTTATACGCCATATGCCGGCGCAGCTGCTCCTCAAGCTCCTCAACAGACAATTGTGCCTCAGAGCGCACCTGAACCTGTAACCGGAAATGATGTTCCCGGACAGGCTCCCACTCCTTCATGGGCAGTTCCGCCTTCTGCGGTTGCTGCCGCCCGGACATACAATAATGCGGCTCAGCCACAGATGACGCATACTGAACCTGCGCCTGCGAAAAAGGCGTTCAGCAGCATTAATATTACTTTCGGAATAGGTGTGCTACTGCTGACAATAGTCGGCGCTACTTTTATGACAGGTTCCTGGCCGTGGATGACCGAGGAATTAAGGACTGCCGCTCTGATAATGATAGTCGTTATGGTCTACGGAATGTCTTTCCTGGCGGGAAAGGTATTAAAGCTCCGTCAGACTGAATTTGCCCTTTATTCACTTGCCAGTCTTCTGGGACCGATCGTAATAGTCGGTATCGGCGCATTTAACCTTTTGGGATCAGCGTTTTCATTTAAGAACGGTTCAGGCTGGCTGGTGGCCACTGTGGCTGCGACAGTTCTTGTTGTGTCTTCTGTCGGAGGAAGATTCCTTTTCAGGGAGGAGAAGAACCAGTCTAATATCTATCAGGGTACATTCTATACGGCGATCACATGGCTTGTAGTTTTCTTATCCGCACAGATAGGTCAGGCAAGCGGAGTAGTTAACGAGTGGAGCATGGTCTGCCTGGGACTTGCCACGATGGCGCTTGTATTCAGGATCATTGCCATGACAGGTCTTTTCAGGGATGAGGCATTTTTCAAAGTTTATTCTGAGATCATTGCTTATATACCGGCCGGATTACTGGCTTTCTCGGTATTTTTTGCCGACGGAGCGATATTCGGCGCGGCGATAATTGAGTTTATTGTATTTGTCCTTCTGGCGAAGTTCTCGACAGACCGCTTGTGGGTCAGGTATCTGACTCCGTTTGCCGGAATGCTGGTTACAGCTGCCTGGATCGTCTTCGGTGATTCTGAAGAAGCTTATCTGCTGGCTTCGGTCACTATGACAATAATCTTCCTTATTTATGCTGTTCATAAGATAACGGGAATTTCAACGTGGCTTTCTGACATAGGACTTACTGTAGCGCTTGGCGCTGTAGCATCCTTTATAGCAGTCGAAAAAGCACCTGCTATAGGAGCTGCCGCATGTTTTATCTCTTTGCTGATGTTCCTGTTCCAGATGTTGATCGAACCGAAGCTCGCGGATAAGTTTTCTTCTCTTAAAGGCGTCTTTAACGAAGATGTTCCTTTAGCATTAGGAATAGTCCTTTCAATACTGAGTTCAGTTTTCTATTACGGCGGAATGACGATGATCTTCCTTTCTGCCGATCATATGCCTCTTAAGGGACACCTGTTTTTCACTTTGTCAGCCCTGATCCCGGTTATAGCCGCGGTCATTATAAGAGCTGTATGGAAAGACGATATAAGGATCAGATTGGCAGGAAGCATACTTGCTGTTACATCTGTTATATCAGGTCTTATCTCATGCTGTTCCTTTGATACTGCGGACAAATGGTACATGCATACGGAGCTGTGCTCTGTAATTCTAACCATTGCCGTGATCACGATGTCGGTATTCTTCGTTTTGAAACCGCTTAAGGAGAGAAGGATAAGTGTCGGTGTGATGTTCTGGTTATCCTTGTGCGTAAACTCACTGGCAATTGCAGTGTTTATGATAATCGGATACAGGGCGGATATGGCCGGTGTATCAAATCAGGATACGGCCGGTACATTTGACCTGGCATTTAAGACGGCTGCGGTTTCTTTCACCGGTTTGAATACTGCGGCACTTATACCAGTATTGATCTTTAAGCGTAAAGGAAAAGAATTACTTGCCGGATATGCTTCAGGCCTTAAGTATTTTTTTACAGGCTATGCTATGAGCTGGTTCACATTATCCTGGATACTGATCGGAACAAACCGTGTGTTCCTTATCGCTGCGGTTATCTTTGCTGTTCTGCTGACGTTATTTGACGCGGAATTCTTTGCCGTGCTTCCTGTTGTTGCTGCCGAGTTCTGCCTGATGACAGAGTTCGGAGATCTTGGCAATCCTGCTTTGAATAACATTCTCTGCATAGCTTCCACACTGGTATTTGCCGCTGCCGGCAGACTCCTTTTCCGCAAAAAAGCGGTCTCGGCCAAGGCGGTCGATTATCTGTCCTTTACGTCGTTTACATTCCTGTTCGGTCTTCAGAAAGCCGACTATGTGCCTCTGATGGTGTTCCTCACACTGGCTCTTCTTGTCATCAATCTTGCGGGCAGGATCAATATACCGGCAAGGGTCCTGGTAAGTATTTTCGCTTCCCTGATATGCATGGCCGCAGTCGTACAGCCTTTCTTCAGTTATCCGGATGTTATCCGGCTTGAGATAAACCTGATACTTATGCTCGGAACGCTTCTGCTGATATGCAAGGTGATAAGACCGGCTCCGGAAAACATAATGAAATACATCTGGTTTACAGGAGTGGCATTGAGCATCGTTGCCGAAGGCGTATCAGCGGCCGTAACGGGTGAAGCACTTGATCTTATAGTGGCTGGAACGGCTTCTTTCGGTATCTTTATCTTTGCTTTTATCAGACGCAACCGGCTCTGGTTTATATTGGGGATCGTCTCGATGATCTCGATCGCGGTATATCTTTCACTGGCTTTCTGGTCATCGCTTGTATGGCTTATCTATCTGCTTGTATGCGGTATTATCCTTGTTGTTATGGCATCTGTCAACGAGTGGGGAAAACGTCACAGTAAAGACGGAAAGAAAAGACGGTTCTTTGAGGAGTGGACCTGGTAACCGGTTTTTGAAACACAAATTTAATTTACAACTGCTTTTTGCCTTGCTAAAATATATTTCCGGGGAAAAAGCGAGGTTTAATGTTTTTTAGAAGCATAAGGAACTATGCAGTTAAAGCGATAGCGCTGCTCTTTGCGACCGTGTTGAGCGCGGGTGTTGCAGGTTCGTATGCCCGCCCGGTTGATGTAAATGCCGATGAAGACCTCTATCCGTCTCTTTATGATCTTTTCAGGGAAAGAAGCGGCGATCCGGAGAATTTTATCTCACAGGAAAGATTTGCCGGGAGAGTCCTTGGCAACTGCGTTTTGCTCAACGGTATCGATTATTCCTATGGAGCACAGTCGAACACTTTAGGATGCGACGGCTTTGTCAGCCTTGTCCTTAGGCTTTCCTTGGATACTGTTTATGATTTTGAACGTGACTGGGATCAGTACTGGTGCAGATATGATTACCATGAGGAACATATTGTCGCGGCAAGCCATGTCGATAAATATGAGATATTCAGACCGGGAGGAACATCAGTAACCTGGCTGTATCACAATTATGTGGATGAGATAGTTGATTCACGTATCCATAAGTATCCTGTGGAAGGCATGGATAACTATGACTGGATCGAATTCCTTGATAACATAGGCGCACAGCCCGGAGACATCCTTTTCTGGGATGAGGATGCGGATAATGAGTTCTGGTCCCATATCGGTATCTATGCCGGAGTGGAGGACGGCGAAGCCATGATGTGGCATGCTTCCTCGATCAAAGGCTATGTATGTGAACAGAGTCTTGAGGAGATTACCTGTGATGTCGGTTATCTTGATTATGTCTCGGTTCTTCCTCTGACGGTGCAGCCTGCCAGGGCGGGTCTTTATGCCGATACCGCAAACAGTGATAAGGATTTTTCTTATTCGTTTTACAGGAATCCTGATTGTGATTACTGTATCGGACGCATAAGCAGCAGCTGTACATTATCAGAACAGTCAAATCTCGATGATCTTCCTCTTTATCCGGATTTCTCGGGAGACGCTTATGAATATACACTGTATTTTACGAGAGATACTTCTCCGTTCTCCATCGAAGCCGGTGACAGCGTGCTTGCGGATCAGACTGTCTTTAAGCTGGTCATGAGGGTAGAACCCGATGATGATACGAAGGGAACACTGAAATACGCTGTTTACGGGGTTGAAGATATCCGGTATTACGGTGGCGGTGAGATAAGGGACTACGATTACATGTCGGGCGGTCAGGTTATTCCGATAACCGATTACAGATGATCCCAAGTATCCGGTCAGGGTCTGCGGAACTGCAGCCGTGACAGTTTTTTATCACAAATTTGTAATTTTGTTCCAAAAGCTTTTTATAATATAATATTCTGGTATTTAGCTGAATTTTATAGTCGGCGTCTGTCGGCAGCCGTACGGAAGGAGAGCTTTTATGGATTTTCTCGCAAAGACCACCGATGCGATCACTGATCTGGAGATCAGACATACCAATACCGTAAGGGAACTTGCGGCTGAATGTATGGTCCTTCTTGAAAATGACGGAGGTCTGCCGTTAAGAAATCCTGGCAGGATCGCTTTGTACGGCAATGGCGCAAGACATACAGTCAAAGGCGGCGGCGGATCCGGCGAGGTTAATACCAGATATAATGTGACGATATGTGACGGCCTTATTGAAGCCGGTTTTGAGATAGCTTCTGCCGGCTGGCTCGACAGATATGACTCGATCTATGATTCAAGCATTAAGGCATATATGGATCAGGTCGAGAATACGGCTAAAGAACGCGGCGTTCCCGCAACCAGTGTTTATTTTGAGACTGCATTTGAAGCTCCGAAGATGCCTCTTATAACTGAAGATGATTTTTCCGAAGCTTCCTGCGATACTGCTGTCTTTGTGATCTCACGCGATTCCACGGAAGGAAGAGACAGAACACCGACCAAGGGTGATTATTATCTTACTGACGAGGAAGACGCGAATCTTGATTTTCTGGTCCATCACTTTGAGAAGACGATAGTTCTCCTTAATGTAGGCGGCGTTATTGATATGTCCAGGCTTAAGCACCGTCCGGGAATAAGCGCCGTTCTTCTTGTAGGTCAGGTAGGCAATCTCACAGGACAAATCGTTGCTGACTGTATCACGGGCAAGACCAATCCTTCCGGTAAACTGGTCGATACCTGGGCCAGGAAATATGAGGACTATCCATGTGCCGCTGAATTCTCGAGTCTTGACGGAAATACGGATGACGAATTCTACAGGGAAGGCATCTATGTAGGATACAGATATTTTGATTCCTTCGGCATTATGCCTTTATATCCGTTCGGATACGGAAAATCATATACGACTTTCTCCACCGAGGTGATCAGTGTTACCCAGGAAGGAACCGATATCAAGATCTGGGTCAGGGTAACAAATACGGGTGCCGAGTTTGCGGGCAAGCAGGTGGTGCAGGTTTATTTCTCCGCACCTGAAGGCGGTATTGACAGACCTTATCAGGAACTTGCCGGTTTTGCTAAGACAGATCTTATTTATCCCGGTGAGAGCATGAATCTTGAGATCTCTTTCCCGATAGAGAACTTCTGCTGTTTCGATGATGATTATCCTGCAAAAGTTATTCCGGAAGGTGACTATATCATCAGAGTGGGTACGAGCTCACGTGAGACAAAGATCGAAGCTGTATTGAATGTCCCCGAGACGGTAGTAAAAGAGAAGTTCGACAGGATACTTGAAGATGACGCAAGATATCTTTTCGAGGATATGAAGAATCCAGGAACGGGTAAGGCTGCGCATATCGCAGTTGAGGAAGCCCAGCTTGCGGCATGCGACAGGAGATTTACTCTTGATCTTTCCCGCGTCAGAAGAAGCATCATCAGATACAGAGGTGTAAGCGAGACTCATCTGGATGAGAGAAGGGGTGAAGTCCTCACGTTGGGTTCCGTAATCGGAAGAAATGCCGGTGTTGCGGAATTTGTCGCCCAGTTCTCTTTGGAGGAGATGGCTGAGCTTATCGTCGGCAATTACATTAAAGACGGTTTTGAAGATATAGTCTTCTCATCTGCGATGCATGTTCCCGGCGCTGCTGCCGAGACCACATCTCTTTTTGAAGCAAAAAGAAGGATCTACCCCATTGTTATGGCAGACGGTCCTGCGGGCTTAAGGCTGCAGCCTCACTTTAAGGCAACGAGGAACGGAGATCTTTTAAGAGGCGGTGAGATGTTCGGCCTTATCAGCAATCCTTTCCCGGAAGATACACCTGCTGATGCAGTCGATTATTACCAGTACTGCACGATGATCCCGACCGCCACTTCTCTTGCGTCGAGCTGGAATCTCGATCTTATTGAAAAGCTGGGCCGCCTTGTAGGTGAAGAGATGGAGGAGTATGGAGTTCATCTCTGGCTTGCTCCGGGAATGAATATCCATAGAAATCCGTTGTGCGGAAGGAATTTCGAATATTATTCCGAAGATCCTCTTATTACCGGCCTTTGCGCGGCAGCTGATACAAAGGGAGTACAGTCGGTTGACGGCAAGGGTGTAACTATAAAGCATTTTGCCTGCAACAACCAGGAAGATAACAGAATGTTCAGTAATTCGCATGTTTCCGTAAGAGCTTTGCGCGATATCTATCTCAGAGGCTTCGAGATCGCTGTAAAGGAAGCCCAGCCGTTCTGTGTCATGGCTTCTTATAATCTTCTCAACGGAATACATACCGCAAACAATTACGAGCTGCTGCAGAACGTGCTCAGAGATGAGTGGGATTATGAAGGCGCCGTCATGACAGACTGGTTCTCATCTTTTGAAGATGTTGAGTTCCTCGGATATGACGAGAAGAATCTGAAGTATCCCCCGGCATTCTCGAGACTGTGCGTTTATGCGGGATGCGATATGCAGATGCCGGGTTGTGCGAAAAATGCGAAAGACATTGTTAACGCTGTAAATACCGGCAGACTTACACTGAGTGATGTTCAGACAGCCGCAATGAACGTGGTGCGCCTTGCGATCAAATGCCTGTAATGCGGGAGTCGGATGAACGAGGTTTTTGATTCTGAAAACATAAAAGTTGAGTACAGGAAGGACGATAATATCGTCCTTGTTGTATTGAAGGGAAAAGTTATAAGGGATGATTTCAGGACTCCCATGATGCATGCCGCAGATATGGTCCTGAGGCATTCCTGCAAGGTCATGTGCGTTGATTTCAATGCCGATCTTGAACTTAATGAGAATGATATCAACTGGAGCAAAAAGGTCCTTCTGTCCAACCTCAGGAAGAACGGTCTTGAGACACTGATACTTATCGACAGCTGCAAGCTCGAAATAGTTCAGCAGTGCTCTGATTTCTGCCGGGACAGATTTAATACGATAGTCTGCGGGAATTACGAGGAAGGCAGAGAACTGGCCGGATCAGATCATGCCGGATCTTCAGATGCTCCGGAGGCTGAAGGAGTGTCTGCGGATGATAAGTATTCTTCCATGACACGTGAAGAAGCTCTTAAGTTTATGGGACTTGAAGCTGATGCGGATATTAAGGCGATAGACGACCGGTTCTGGCAGATGTCAAAGCATTACAGGGGCAAGGATGATCCGGAATCCGTTAAGAAGGAAGACGAGATATCGGCGATATATGATATTGCCTCCGGAAGGCGTGACCGGAGGATCAATGAGAAGATCAGGCACGAATCCGAGCCGATGTATTTCGGTAGATATAAGAGCGACTGGAAGAATATCATTCATTACAACTGGAAGAGTTTTCTGCTCGGAGTGGTCGTTGCCGTATCCGCTATTCTGGTTATTATAGCGGTTGCCACCAATACCAGGAGCGGATGTTCGATCGTTGTTTTCGGACATATGTATCTGGACGATACATATATGCGCGAGGCTCTGGTTGCCGAAGGAATTAAACGTCCATATATAGGAATGGCTGATATCGTCGTGCCGAACGACCAGAATATCCCGATGCAGGAATACGGAAACGAGACATTTAATGCGATGTTCTATACGAATCCCGATGTCCTGATATCGGACAATGAATCATACGGGTATTATTTCTCCACTTTTAAGGATCTTGGTCCTCTTTACGACAGGATAATGGAAGGATTGTCTGAAGAAGCAAAGGCGGGTATAGAGCCGATCTATGTATCGGAACGGCAGGCTGTTGAGTACACAAACCGTCTTTATCTGGAGAACGGCATAGAAGATGATGAACTGGATGATCCTTCACGCTATCCGGATGAACCGGTGCTGATCGGGATCAGGATAAAGGATGAGGATATCTGCACAGGCTTGGGGATCGAGGCAAAATGGATGTCCAGAAAGACGACACTTGTTTTCGGTCAGTGCATTAACAGCACTAATGATGATCAGACGGTAAAGGTAATAACCACGATAATCAACGCGGCATTTGCTTAAGTGTCAGACATTCCCGCCGCTTCCATAAGAAGCTTAATTTCCGAAGCGTCAAGCGGTCTGAACTCCCCGCATGAATCAAGATCTTCACTGACAGTTATGCCGGCAAGCCCGATCCGTCTTAATGCTGTTACTTCTTTGTTGAAGTGCGCGAAGATCCTTCTAACCTCGTGTGTCTTTCCCTCATGAAGTGTCAGATATGCCCTGTTTGAACCATCGACTGAAGGAGAGGCGGCAGTAAGCTCAGCAGGCGCTATCTGCTCGCTGTAGCCCTTGTCACGGATAGTAAATCCTGACGCGACAGACGCTATCTCATCTTCCGTCCATTCCGTGCCTCTGAATGTTGCGAGGTATCTCTTGGGAACTTCGTATCTGGGTGACTGGAGCCGGTGCGACAGTTCGCCATCGTTTGTTATTATCAGAAGACCGGAAGTATGGTAATCGAGTCTTCCGACCGGGGAGAGCTTCTTTGTCTTGAGTTCTGAAGGAATAAAATCCGCTACGCATGGAAGACGCTTATCTTCCATGGCTGTTATGACCCCGTCGGGTTTATCCAAAAGGAAATATAGTTTTGTACGGCAGTTGATCTCCTGTCCGTCATAAGTAACAGAATCGTTTTCCGTAACATGGAAGGATGAATCGGTAACGACAGCGCCGTTGATACTGACTCCGCCGTGACTGATCTTATCCCTGACCTGGGATCTGGTGCCGAGGCCGCTGTTTGCAAGTAATCTGTCTAGTCTCATAGGTTTATTATACGCTTAATGTATAATTAAATAGATTTGTCAGAGGTTACAGATGGAAATAATCAATATTGAACAGGGTCATCCTACCGTACAGCAGGCTATGACAAAGCTTCAGAACGGTATCTACAGGGCAAGGGCAACGGGCAAGCCTCTTGCCAAGATAGTTCACGGATACGGTTCTTCCGGCACGGGAGGCGCTATCAGGCAGGCTGTCGGAACCGAACTCCGTAAGTATATTTCACGGGGCATTATCAAGACCTATTGTCCCGGAGAAGACTTCGGGCCTTTTTCCTCCACGGGACGCGAAATGAGCGCGAAGCATCCGGAAGCTTCCCGCGACAGGGACTGGGGCCTTCAAAATGACGGCATTACCGTAATTATGTTCAAATGAGAGGTTTATATGGCGGACGAGTTTGAGAATAAATGGGAAGCGTTTGAAGCCAGATGTAAAGGCTGCAGGAACTGCGGACTGCGTGACGGCGCAACAAATGTTGTTATCTACAGGGGCAGCAGAAAGGCGCCTCTTATGATAATAGGTGAGGCACCCGGCGAGAACGAGGATATCCAGGGACTTCCGTTTGTCGGAAGATCCGGCCAGCTCCTGCAGAATCTTCTCGGAAGCTACGGCTTTACTAATAATGATTATCATATATGTAATATAGCGAAATGCAGACCTCCGCAGAACAGACGCCCCACACCCGAGGAGATACACGCCTGCAAGCCGCTTCTGGCCGAGCAGTTCATGCTCGTGAGACCGAAGGTTATCCTTCTTTGCGGCTCAACGGCTTATGAAGGGTTTTTCGGGACAAAACCCGTTATGCATGATGTCAGGGGAAGGTTTATCGAGAAGAACGGTTATTACATAATGACTACTTATCATCCGGCTTATGCTCTCAGAAATCCCGCTAATAAGATGCCGATCTATGAAGATATGGGCAAAGTAAGGCAGAAACTGACTGAGATCGGGGCAATGCCTCCGCTGGAATCCGTAACATAAAGATTTATTCGAAATATTGATATTGATTTTCGAAAACTGCTTTGCTATAATCGTCGAGTTATAAAACTCATTGCCGAATTGTGTAACGGTAGCACACCGGTCTCTGACACCGTTTGTCAAGGTTCGAATCCTTGTTCGGCAGCCAAAAGCAAAAACCGCAGATGTCATTTAAAGACGTTTGCGGTTTTTGTTTTGCCGGAAAAATGACAAGTGCAACAGTTACAGACAGTTTTACAAACTTATTTGATATGAATAGCCAATCCGTGATGATATAATCGCTTTGTTATGAAGACAATCCTTTTTCGGAGGCATGTTATGAAGAGAAAGATCATTAGTGTGGTTTTGGCAGGCGCTATGCTGGCCGGCATGGCATCATGCACCAGGACGGAACCGACGGAGACAGAGAACTCCGTGACAGAGACAGAGACTTCTGTTGTGGAAACGACTGAACCGACTGAGGACGAGCATCCGCTCATGGGGTTCAATATGATCGAGAACGGTGATTTTGCTGACAAGAACCACGCATGGTTTGTATATCTTGAAGGCGGTGACGGAACTGTTGCAGTTAACGGGGACGGACAGCTTCAATACGACTGTAAGATGGTCGGCATAAAGATGCATGCCAACCAGATCTATTACGACGGATTCAGTCTTTACCAGAACTGCCAGTATGAGATCCAGTTTGACTGCAGCTCGACTGTTGAACGTGATCTTGCGTGCAGGATCCAGATAAACGGAAGCGATTACCATGAATATATGGAAGAGATCATCCATGCCACTCCTGAAATGCAGCATTTTGACATAGTGTTTACGATGGAGGACGTAAGTGATCCCGCGCCCCGTCTCTGCTTTAATCTCGGTAAATTCGAGACTAATGAAAAGTTCAAGGAACACACTGTCTGCTTCGATAATTTCGATCTGCGGTGCATTGACGATTCCGGTTATGTCGAGGGTGCTTCCGCAGGCGGCGCTGTCATCCAGTCCATCAACCTGAATCAGATCGGATATCTTCCCAATGCCTCCAAAGTTGCTGTATTAAACGGTGACGCGATTGCAGATAAGGCTGCCGTTATAGATGTATCCACAGGCAGCACGGTATTTGAAGGCAACACAGAACCTTCTTCTTTCAATGCTTCAACCGGAAGAGATGAGGCAAGATTTGACTTCTCTGCTTTCAACACGCCCGGTACATATAAGATCGTATCCGGTGATTTTGAGTCATTTGAGTTTGATATAAACGAAAATGTTTACGATGAAGCTTTCGATGCATCACTCCGTATGTTCTATCTGCAGAGATGCGGAGTTGAGCTTGATGCGGGACACGCGGATATCTATGCCCATCCGGAGTGCCACACCGGCGAAGCCGTGATCTACGGTACGGATGAGACTATCGATGTGTCCGGCGGCTGGCATGATGCAGGTGACTACGGAAGATATGTTGTAACCGGCGCCAAGTCTGCAGCCGACCTGATGCTTGCATACAGCCTCTATCCTTCAGCGTTTGACGATAATCTCGGTATTCCCGAGTCAGGCAACGGCATCCCCGATGTTCTTGACGAGGTCAGGTTTGAGCTTGACTGGCTCTTTAAGATGCAGGCTTCAGACGGAGGCGTATACCACAAGGTAACCTGCGCTAATTTCCCGACATTCGTAATGCCTGAAGAGGAAACGGAAGGACTCATTGTTACTCCGGTATCCACAACTGCCACTGGCGATTTTGCCGCAGTTATGGCTATGGCTTCTTATGTGTATGCGGATATAGATCCCGAATTCGCTTCCAGATGCCTCGATGCCGCAGTCAAGGCTTCCGAATATCTTGACGGACATCCTGACTTCGAAGGAGCTGTTAACCCTGACGGAATCGTTACGGGTGAATATTCCGACTCTAACGATACAGATGAAAGACTCTGGGCTTATGCCGAACTCTTTAAGGCTACCGGAGATTCCAAATATGATGATGCTTTCTGCGGTCTTTCAGGATCGGGAATCCCCTGTGCTTCAGATTTCGGATGGCAGGGCGTAGGCGCATATGCAGGATATGCTTATCTGTCGGCTGACAAGTCAAAGGGTAAGTTCTATGATGCGGTTCTCGCCGGCTTTATGAGCGGTATTTCAGATATCAAAGCTGCGGCTGCAGGAGACGCTTACTATTCATCACTTACCACATATCCGTGGGGCAGTAATATGACTGTCGCCAACAACGCTATGTATGTGCTCCTTTATGACGCTGTAAAGAAGAGCAATGAAGGCGATGCTGTTGCAAGAGAACAGCTCAACTACCTGCTCGGAACTAACGGAACGAGCTACTGCTTCCTTTCCGGCTTCGGTACGCAGTCTCCCAATTCGCCCCACCACAGACCTTCCGAGGCTAAGGGCGCTGCTGTTCCCGGAATGCTTGCAGGCGGTCCTAACGAGAATCTTGAAGATCCTTATGCTTCAAATGTTCTTGCGGGTACGGCACCTGCTCTATGTTATGCTGACAGCGATCAGGCATATTCACTGAACGAAGTTGCCATTTACTGGAATTCACCTCTGGTATTCCTTTTCGCTTACGTTCAGAGTGAAGGCTGATAACCGGATTAACAGCACGGAAACATGACCTTACAAAGCCCGCCTGATCTTATTGTTCAGAGCGGGCCTTTATCTTTATTGTGATAGAATTATCGCAGAGTGTTTATGAAGGAGAATGACTTATGGATTCATCTTATTACGACCTGATCTTTAAGCGCAGATCTTTTCACCGTTACGGTGAGCCTGACGGGCTTAAGATCACTCCCGAAGAACTCGATGAGATACGTGAGATGTGGTATAAGTTCATTCCTCTTTTCGAAGGCATCCAGACAAAGATAAAGATAGTTCCGGGCAGCCAGACGAGCTGCAACAGGGGAGAGGAATACTGCATCCTTATCTACAGCGAGAAGAAGCCCGGATATCTTCAGAATATCGGTTATATAGGCGAGCAGCTGGATCTGTATCTCACATCCAGAAATATCGGGCCGCTCTGGTTCGGTGTAGGCAGGACGAAGGAACGCCGGTTTGAAGGACTTGAATATGTCATCATGATGGCCATCCGCAAGGTTGATGACAGCAAGTGGAGAGATCCGAATGACCTGTCTTCATTTAAGCGTGTGACTGTCGAAGAAATGTGGGAAGGCCCCGTGATCGACGGAGTTACCGATGCCGTCAGACTTACTCCGACAGCGTGCAACATCCAGCCCTGGAAGGTGGTAAATAACGGTGAAGGAGTACTTGATGTTTACCGTTACAGACGTCCCGGCAAGCACGGAATAATCCCTCCGTTCAGGCTTGCGTATTTCGGAAGCATCGATATCGGTATCTTTATGCTTTTCCTTGATATCTGTCTTGAGCATCAGGGTATAGAATATGACCGTGTCCTGACACCTGATGACGGAAACTTCAGACAGCTTAATCTTAATGCAAAATATACTCTCAGGAACTAAGGAAGAATATTGATGAGAAAGATCTTAATATCCAATGATGACGGAATAACTTCCGAAGGAATAGCAAGACTTGCGGCAGCTGCCGTGAAATACGGTGAAGTGTGGGTCGTAGCCCCCTGCAGGCAATACAGCGCCATGTCTCACGCAGCGACTTTCTGGGATCCGATCGATGTCTGGCCTGTGGATTTTCCAGTTGATGGTGTTCATGCTTATGCGACGAGCGGCACACCTGCCGATTGCATCTGTATCGCGTTAAATGCCGTTCTTCCTGAGAAACCTGACAATGTTTTCTGCGGTATCAACGCAGGATATAACATCGCTTCCAGCATTCAGTACTCGGCTACCTGCGGCGCGGCTTTTGAGGCTGCAAACGAGGGCTTTCACACCATCGCTTTTTCCGAGTATCACGAGGGTGCTCATGACGTTGCCGACAATTATCTGGATCAGGTAATATCTGAACTTATAGACTGCCCGTTGGGTGTCAATGAGATATGGAATGTAAACTTTCCGGGGTGTTCCCTTGAAGACTGCCGCGGAATAAAATACGACTGCATAGTATCACAGGAACCGTTCTTTTCCGGCGGTTATAACGAGATAAAAAAAGAGGGGGAGAAAACCACATACATGATCGATTACAGGCCTGTATGGAAGGCCGCAGAAGGCACTGATTTAAGAGCGGTGATCGATAATTATATAGCTGTCGGAAAAGTCAGAAACTACAGTTAACTGCCATGGATACCGTTAAAAAAAGTAAACCCTTAAGCATACTGGTCATTACGGTCATTTATATTGCGGCTTCGGTTCTGGGAGTGATGACCTTTCTGAATCTGCCGTTTGCTTTCTGGCTTAACCTTCTTATCGCGGATGCGGCTGCCACGGTATTTGTTTTTATCTTCAGCCTGATATTCAAAAACGCTTCTGTTTATGACCCGTATTGGAGTGTACAGCCGGTCGTAATAGCTGTCTGCTTCGCGGTCAGTCATAAGATAACTCCGGCGACGATCCTTTTGCTGGTCTCTATCGTATATTGGGGTGTCAGACTGACGGGAAACTGGGCCTATGTATTCGGAGGCCTGAATCATCAGGACTGGCGCTATACAAAGCTCGAAAAAGAGAACGGCAGACTATATCAGCTCATCAACTTCACGGGCATTCATATGATGCCAACCCTGATCGTTTATCTGTGTACACTGCCTGCTGTTTTCGTGATCAGAGAGGAGCATATTGCCAATGCCGGAAGCTTTGCAGGAGCGGCAGTATGCATATGCGCTGCCACTTTGCAGCTGGTCTCCGATGTCCAGATGCATAAGTTCAGAAAGAGCGGACAGAAAGGTCTTATCCGCACCGGTCTTTGGAAGTATTCAAGACACCCTAATTATCTCGGCGAGATCCTGATGTGGTGGGGTATCGCGGTTCAGGCGGTATCTGTTATGCCGAACCGCTGGTGGCTTGCAGCCGGAGCCATATGCAACACGCTTCTGTTCCTGACCGTAAGCATTCCTATGGCCGATAAGAGACAGTCTGCCAAAGAAGGTTATGCAGAATACAGGGCGGCTACGAGGAGTCTTTTGCCGATTCCCAAGAGCTGAACCGCTGTTTTATTAGTGTGGTAAAATATTCCTACTATCTTTTCAGGGGAATAAAAGTATGGATACAGTTGAAACTAAATCATTTGATAAGAAAAGACTGTTTGTCTTTATAGCGGTCGCTTACGGGATCTCATATCTAATGATGATCCCTATGTATATAGGCAAACAGCATGGAATGGATCTCACACAGATCGTAAATGCGCAGATGTGTTCGCCTGCCGCAGGCGTGGCTTTGGGCTTCCTTCTGTTCTATAAGGGTGAGAAACGCGTGCCGAAGCTGTTTATGATCGCGATCGTAATCAACTATATCATCCAGCTCGTATTAGGACTTCTCAGCGTGTTTGCGAATCCTTTCGGACCGGAGGATGTAATCGACCTGGCTCAGTATCTGGGTGTTGAAGCCGATTCGGCAGCCCTTTCCGCAGGCCAGGCGGTCATAAACCTTTCGCAGCTTTATAATATGGCCGGACAATATATCCTCATACTCTTCTCCATACTTATGTGGATCGGTTATTTTGTCGCCGGCAGGGAAAGACGAAAGTTTGCCGGACTTTCAAGAAACAACGAAGGCAAGGGTTTTCTGCTCGTACTGCTTTTCGCAGGCCTTTATATGTTCAGGATCTTCGTGCCGGTGATCATTGACGGTATTTCCAATAACAATCTGGCTGAATACGGGGCCGCATATGCTGAACTGCTTAAGAATCCCCTGTTCTATGCGAGCATCATAAGCCTTCCGATAAATTATCCGCTGTCTCTGATCGCATTCTTCGGCGAGGAATACGGATGGCGATATTTCCTCCAGCCTGTAATGCAGAAGAAGTTCGGAATGAAAGCAGGCGTTATCCTTCTGGGCGTTGTCTGGGGTCTGTGGCACCTTCCGGTCGATACTATGTTCTATACGGAGGATTCCGTTCCCCAGATGATCGTGGGCCAGATCATTACCTGCGTTTCCTTGGGCATATTCTTCGGATTCGTATATCTTAAGACGAACAATATTTGGATCTGCGCCGCCATGCATTTCCTGAACAATAATCTGATACCTATCTTTTCAGGATCGTTCTCGGCTGATGTCCTTCAGGATCAGAGCGTGTCCTGGATCCAGCTCG
>CACYRM010000027.1 GCA_902776845.1 Oscillospiraceae bacterium | reverse complement strand
TAAATTCCCGGCTCCCAAGCTCGTGCTTGATGAAGGCATCACTGATTTCTATCAGTTCACGACTGACAATATCAGGCTTGAAGGCTATGAGGCAGGTCCTAAGATAAAGGGAATCCCCGTAGCAGTCTGATCGGAACGGAATTTAATTAATGAAATTAATCTTTATAAGGCACGGGGATCCTGATTATGAGAAGGATTCCTTAACAGAGAAGGGCTGGCGCGAGGCCGAGATCCTCGCAAAGCGCGTTGCAACTTGGGACATTAAGCAGATTTATTGCTCTCCTTTGGGCAGAGCCAAGGACACATGTTCCTTATCGCTCAAGGCGACAGGCAGGAAAGCAATAATCTGCGAATGGCTTCAGGAATTCTATTACAGGGTCTGGGACGAAGCAGTTCAGGAGTGGACCATCGCATGGGATTTCTATCCCAGGGACTTCAATTACAGGGATGATTTCCATGACAGGAACCTGTGGGCACAGACTGAGATAATGAAGACAGGCGATATCGCAAAACACGCTGATGACGTCTGCAGGAGCTTTGATCAATTGCTCGAAAAGCAAGGCTATAAGCGTAATGACAAAGGCTACTACGACGTATTGGAGCATAATGACGACAATATCGTTTTCTTCTGCCATTTCGGCGTTACGGCGCTTCTCATGGGACACATGATCGGCGTTGCTGCTCCCGCAATCTGGCAGGGCATGATGATGGCTCCGACATCTATTACGGTCCTGGGTTCCGAAGAAAGGATCCCGGGCGAAGCAAGCTTCAGAGTACAGACATTCGCTGATTCGAGACATCTTCTTGAAGCCGGCGAACCTATATCACAATCAGGCTATTTTACTAAGATATTTGAGGGCGTATTCAGGAAATATACGGCAGGCCATACTGTCGTATACGGGCGAAAGACACTTGAGACCTTCCCGGGACAGAGACTCCTTCCCAACAGGGTAAACGTCATTATGTCCAGAAGCTATGAATTCGAAAAGGACGGCGCTATGATTCTGCATTCCGCCAGCGAACTTGAGGACTTCCTGGCGCTTACCGCGGATGATGTTTATCTTATCGGCGGCGCTTCACTCTATAACTCATTGATCGGTCTTTGCGACAAAGCGATAATTACCAGCATAAAGGCAGAATTTGAGGCCGACTGCTGGTTCCCGAACCTTGATGAGGATCCCGACTGGGAACTCGAGGAAGAGGAAGCTCCGGTCATGAGCAAAAAGGGCGTGGAGTTCACAGTCAGACACTATAGAAGAAAATAATTTCTTGCATTGCATTTACCTTTTTGTTAGAATACTCGAGCATAAAAATCACGCATACACTCCGACTGTGGCCGTTTTGAGCTGAATATTACCTGGTGTGTGCGGAAGAAAACAGGAGGATTTATTTTATGCCGGTTATTTTAATGAAGCAGCTTCTTGAAGCAGGTGTCCATTTCGGTCATCAGACACGCCGTTGGAACCCTAAGATGTCAGAGTACATCTTCACGGAGCGTAACTGCTCGCTGAGAAGGGTGATATCCTTTTCGTAGGTACAAAGAAGCAGGCTCAGGATTCCATCAAGGAAGAAGCTCAGCGTTGCGGACAGTTCTATGTTAATTACCGTTGGCTCGGCGGTACTCTCACAAACTTCGTAACTATCAAGAAGAGAGTTGCAAGACTTGAAGAGCTCCGCAGAATGGAAGCAGACGGTTCTTTCGATCTCAGAACAAAGAAGGAAGTTGCTAAGCTTAAGCTCGAGATGACAAAGCTCGACCAGAACCTCGGCGGTATCGTTGGTATGGTTAAGCTTCCTGCAGCTCTTTTCATCGTTGACACAAAGAAGGAGCACAACGCAGTAGCAGAGGCTAAGAGACTTGGTATCCCGATCATCGCTTGACTTTGTAATTCCGGGTAACGATGACGCTATCCGCGCAGTTAAGCTCATCACAGCTAAGATGGCTGATGCAGTTATCGAAGCTCATCAGGGTGAGGACGCTACATCCGAGGGTATGGATCTTGATTCCGCTGAGGCTCAGGCTGCTACAGCAGAGGTTGCTGAGGAGCAGGCTGCTGAGGAAGCAGGCGAGAAGTCCATCGAAGAGATCGCTTCCGAGTCTTAATTCAATACAAAACTAAAATCGCAAAGGAGAATATATATGGCAGTTACAGCACAACAGGTTAAAGAACTCCGTGAGCTCACAGATTGCGGCATCATGGACTGCAAGAAGGCACTTATCGAGTGCGAAGGTGATATCGAGAAGGCTAAGGCTTGGCTTCGTGAGAAGGGTATGGCTAAGGCTGAGAAGAAGTCTGCCAGGATCGCTGCAGAGGGTGCAGTTGTAGCTAAGATCGCTGATGACAAGAAGTCCGGCGTATTAGTTGAGATCAACATCGAGACAGACTTTGCCGCTAACACAGATAAGTTCAAGGCTTTCACTGATGCTGTTGCTACACACATCCTTGCAAAGAAGCCTGCTGATATCGCAGAGCTTATGGCTCAGCCTCTCTACAATGACGAGTCCAAGACAGTTGAGATCTTCCAGAAGGAAGCTATCGCTGATATCGGCGAGAATACTTCTATCAGAAGATTCGTTATCTATGAGGTAGAGGGCAACGGCGCTGTTGCTGCTTACATCCACATGGGCGGTAAGGTAGGCGTATTTGTTGAAGTTACAACAGATGACGATTCCGTTATCACAAAGCCTGAGTTTGCTGATTTCGCGAAGAACATCGGCATGCAGGTTGCTTCCATGAGACCTAACTGGGTTACTGAGGATGAGGTTCCCCAGGCTGAGCTCGACAAGGAAGTTGAGATCATCAAGAATAAGGCTCTTGAAGAGGGCAAGCCTGAGAAGATCGTTATGGAGCGCATCGTTCCCGGTCAGATCAAGAACTTCTACAAGCTCAACTGCCTCGTTGACCAGGAGTTCTTCAGAGATGATGATCTTTCCATCTCCCAGTACATCGACCAGTCCATCAAGGCTATCGGCGCTAATGTTTCCGTAGTACGTTTCACACGTTTCGGTCTTGGTGAAGGTATCGAGAAGAAGGTTGACGACTTCGCTGAGGAAGTAAGAAAGCAGGCTGGACTTTAATTCTTTTAAAGTCTGTTGAATACTGACTTATACGGGTTGCCTTATGGCAGCCCGTTTTTTTATTTATCCGACGCTTCATTTACCTCACATTTTTTACTTTTAATAAGAAGATATTATTGATAAAATCTAATGAGTAATTTGCGGAGGATATCATTGATGAGTGAGACTAAGTATAAGCGTGTTCTTCTGAAGATATCAGGAGAGGCATTGGCCGGCGATGCCAAGATGGGCATTAATGACGAGGTGCTTAAAGAGATTTCCACAAACATCAAGGCAGTTGCCGATCTCGGTGTTCAGGTGGCTATCGTCGTTGGAGGCGGTAACTTCTGGCGCGGCAGATCTTCCGAGAAGATGGACCGTGTCACGGCTGA
Organism: Oscillospiraceae bacterium; assembly: GCA_902776845.1. Classification (GTDB taxonomy): domain Bacteria; phylum Bacillota; class Clostridia; order Saccharofermentanales; family Saccharofermentanaceae; genus Saccharofermentans. The sequence continues at coordinate 25,933 of CACYRM010000027.1, read as the reverse complement.
TCACATGGGAATGCTCGCAACTCTTATGAATTCACTTGCGCTTTCTGATGCTCTTGAGCAGCAGGGTGCCGTAACAAGAGTCTTATCGGCTATTGAGGTAAGACAGATGGCTGAGCCTTATATCAGAAAGAGAGCTGTAAGACATCTCGAAAAAGGCAGGATCGTAATTTTCGCCTGCGGAACAGGCAACCCGTACTTCTCAACAGATACAGGCGCTGCGTTAAGAGCTACCGAGATCGGTGCTGACGTATTCCTTAAGGCTACGATGGTTGACGGTGTTTACGATAAGGATCCCCACATTTATTCTGACGCTAAGAAGTATGACAAGGTATCTCACGATGAAGTCCTGAGACTGAATCTCAAGGTCATGGATGCCACAGCAGCTGCGCTCTGCCGTGATAACCATACAAAGATCCTTGTATTCTCCATGAAGGATCCTGAGAATATCGTAAGGATCGCAAAGGGCGAAGAATTAGGAACAATAGTTGAATAAAATATTTAAGAGGAGGCTCAAACTATGGCTATGATCGAAATTACTAAGAAAGATTACGATGAAATCGAAGCGAAAATGCAGAAGTGCATCGTTAACCTTCAGGAGAACCTCAATACAATACGTGCCGGCCGTGCGAATCCGCATGTACTGGACAAGATTACCGTAGATTACTATGGTACGCCGTCTCCTCTTAATGCCGTAGCGAATATTCAGGTTCCCGAGGCAAGAATGATCACTCTCGCTCCCTGGGATCCGAAGATGCTCAGAGATATTGAGCATGCTATACAGGCTTCAGATCTCGGCATCAATCCCACAAACGACGGCAAGATGATCAGACTCGTTTTCCCTATGCTTACAGAGGAAAGACGTAAGGATCTTGTTAAGCAGGTTAAGGTTTACGGCGACGAGACAAAGGTCGTTATCCGCAATAACCGCCGTGATTCGATCGATAAGATGCGCGCAGCCAACAAGAAGAAGGAACTGACAGATGATCTTCTTAAGGAATTCGAGGAAAAGGTCCAGAAGATTACCGATAAGTTTACGGCTGAAGTGGATAAGGTCTGCGAGGCAAAGAATAAAGAGCTGATGGAAATCTGACCGGATGGCCATACTCGGAAATAAAAATGTTAAGACTTATGATACGGGTGACCTTAAGGTCCCCGTATCTTTGGGTGTAATAATGGACGGCAACGGAAGGTGGGCAACACAAAGACACCTTCCCAGAAGTGCCGGACATAAGGTCGGTGCGGAGAATCTTAAAGAACTCTGCCGTAACTGCGTAAGATACGGTGTAAAGTATCTCACGGTATATGCTTTTTCGACGGAGAACTGGGCAAGACCTAAGGGCGAGGTCGATTTTCTCATGAAGCTCTTTGTTGAGCTTTTCGACAAATATGATCCCGAGCTGGCCGAAGAAGGCATCAGGGTCAGGTTTACTGGCGATGATTCCGGACTTCCTCAGAAGGTAAGAGATGTCTGTAAGACTGCGGAGGAAAGGTCGAAGGACCGTCCGAACATGCAGCTTATAGTTGCGCTGAATTACGGCGGAAGACGCGAGATCTTAAGCAGCTGCCGTAAGATCGCGGAGCAGGTAAAAGAAGGAAATATCGCACCTGAGGACATAACAGAGCAGATGATCTCTGACAATATGTATCTGCCTGATGTGCCTGATCCGGAACTTATAATCAGACCCAGCGGGGAGATGAGATTATCCAATTTCCTGCTGTGGGAGAGCGCTTATTCCGAGTTCTGGGTATCAGATACGTTATGGCCTGACTTCGGATATGAGGAACTGACACAGGCGTTCAGGGATTACGCATTAAGAGACAGACGCTTCGGCGGTCTGTCCAAAAAGGAAAGTAAGACGTAAATTGAGACAGAGAATTATTACAGGTATTATCTTTACGGTTTTGGTGCTGCTGTTTTTCATGCCGGCATATTTTTGGCCGGTAACAGCGGTGATAATGTCTGTGATAATCGGTGTCTTTGCCTGCGTTGAGATGTATAAAGCGCTTAAGCACGGCGGATATCATCCGTCCAGACTGCTTCTCATAATCGGCATGTCTCTTGCGACACTTGTTGTGATCGCCGGTCTGGCTTTCAAACTCAAAGTAGAGAATACGATGGCTCTGTACCTTATCGTTGTATGTATGTACTCGGTATCGTGCGGTATTGATCTTCCGCTTGTAAGGCCTGACGATGACAAAGCGCTGCTCAACGGTATATTCACAGGCGGAATGGTCTTCTATATCTCATTCCCGCTGTTCTGTCTTGACCTTGCGATGCTCTTCCTGCCACACGGCTGGTTCTATATGGTCATAGGTCTTTTCGCTCCCTGGGCGACTGACACTTTCGCGTATTTTACGGGCGTTGCCTTCGGAAAACATAAGATCGTACCTCACATTTCTCCTAAAAAGACCTGGGAGGGCTGTATCGGCGGCGCGATCTTCTGCGCACTGGCTGTTTTGATCTATTCATGTCTGGTCATATATAAACTGGACAATATCGAAATGGGCATCGTTCCTTACGGTATAATCATGTTTCTTCTGGGCATTCTTATATCGATCATGTCCCAGTTGGGCGACTGGTTCTGTTCTGTCATCAAGAGAAGGACCGGGATCAAGGATTTCGGAAATATATTCCCGGGACACGGCGGAATGCTGGACCGGTTTGACAGCGCTTTCTTTACTCTGCCGACGGCGCTGCTGCTTGCGATAATAGCAAATAATTTTTTCTGATTTATATATGGAGATTGGGAGATAGATGATGCGGAAGTTATCTATATTAGGTTCTACGGGTTCTATAGGCAAACAGACCCTGGAAGTCGTAAGGAAAGCGTCTGGCGATTTTACCATCGAAGCGCTTACCTGCGGAAGCGATATTGATACGCTTTTCGAACAGATAAAGGAATTCAGACCCAAGGTATGTTCTGTTGTTGATCCTGATAAGGCTTCGGAGCTTTCCGGAAAACTCAGAGACTCAGGCATCAAGATTGAAGTGCTTACCGGAAAGGAAGGCAATATCACATGCGCAACACTTGACAGCTGCGATACTGTTGTGGGCGCTATTGTAGGTTTTGCGGGACTTGAGCCTGTATATCATGCTGTTCTGAGCGGAAAAGATATTGCGCTTGCAAATAAAGAAACACTTGTTGCCGGCGGAGACGTGATAATGCCTCTGATCAGGGAAAAGGGAGTCATGATGCTTCCTATCGACAGCGAGCATTCTGCTATCTGGCAGTGTCTGAAGGGTGAGCGCAGGGATGATCTTGACCGTATACTAATCACTGCATCCGGCGGTCCTTTCAGAGGTAAGTCCAGGTCTGATATGGAAAGAGTTACTGTCGAAGACGCCCTTCATCATCCTACATGGAATATGGGCGGAAAGATCACGATCGATTCCGCCACTATGATGAATAAAGGCCTTGAGATCATTGAGGCCCATCATCTTTATGGTATTGAATGTGACAGGATCGATGTTGTCGTTCATCCGCAGAGCGTCATTCATTCCATGATCAGGCTTAAGGACGGTTCTGTCCTTGCGCAGATGGGCAAGCCTTCAATGGTGCTGCCTATCGAAGTCGCTCTGTATTATCCTGAGCGCGGTCCTTCGATCGTGACTGAATTTGATCCTTTCGACGCAGCCATGTCATGCCTGACATTTGAACCCTGTGACACAGAGGTCTTCAGGCTTGTCAGGCTCGCTTATGAAGCAGGTAAGGTGGGCGGGCTTATCCCGACTGTCATGAATGCCGCCAATGAATCAGCCGTAAGGGCGTTTCTTGCCGGCAGGATAGGTTTTCTTGATATCGAGAGAACCGTTTTCGAGACTGTCGAGAAAATGTCACCTTCAGTCAGCAGTATAAGCCTTACTCTGGAGTCGATCTGTCAGACCGATAAGGAAGCAAGGTTTTTTGCGGATGAAATAATCAACGGAAATATAATTAAATGAGTATAGTAAGAAGCATTATAGTAGTATTGATCATGCTCGGAGTGCTCGCAACGCTCCATGAGCTCGGGCATTTTTGGGTTGCCAGACTTTTAAAGATAAAAGTATATGAGGTATCGATCTTTGTCGGTCCGAAGCTTTTATCATGGAAGCATAAAGATGTTAACTTTACGATAAGGCTTATTCCGGTAGGTGCATATGTAAGATTCAACGAGATAGACGAAGAGGGATATGTTGTGCAGAGTGATGATCCCGCTCTTCTTGTCAATCAGCCCAGATATAAAAGACTTATAGTCTCACTGGCCGGACCTTTTATGAACCTGCTTCTGGGATTTCTGATCTTTTTCGTAATGTTTTGGGCAACAGGATTTGTCAGTACAGATATCGGAAAGCCGATTGACGGCACACAGATAAGCGAAGTCGCTTCGGAATACACGGTCGGTGATACGATCACGAAGATCAACGGCAACAGGATATATTCCTCTTATGACCTTTCCTTCGAACTTGATTCTGCAGATCCTGCTTCAGTCATGACGGTTACCCTCAAATCGAAAGAAACACATAAAACATACGATATTGAGCTCACTCCTGTCGTCAGGAACAGGGCAATGCTCCTTATAACCGTTGAGACGACAACCACCAATAATGAGTACAACGGATGGCACGTTTATTCCGTTGATCCTGAACAGAACAACAACAACCCCGTACTTCAGGCCGGTGACTATGTTACTCATGTAAACGGTATTTCCGTTGCCGATGAGGGATTTGATGATTTTATATATAACGTTACGGATGAAGTGCTGACTGTTACTTATGTCAGGGACGGAGTTACCTCTGACGCTGAGATCGCTCCGAAATATGTTGAGACGGCTACGGCCCGTGGTATCAGCCTGACGGCATATAAGATCGATTCTCCGGCTCATTTTGCCTATGCGTTAGGTTATGCGGCCAAAATGCCGGCTACTATCGGAAATATCACCGTAAGAGGAATAAAAGATATTATTGCCGGAAAAGAAAAAGCATATAATTTGGTATCAGGTCCTATCGGTATCACGACCATGGTAAATGATGTCGTTAAGGATGAACAGGATACTGTAGGCGACAAGATATATGTGCTCATTATGCTGAGTGCCGTTATATCCATTGCGCTTGCATTTTCCAATCTTCTTCCGATACCTGGACTTGACGGTATACAGATCATCTTTATAGTCGTGGAGATGGTCATCGGACACAAGTTATCCGAGAAATCGGAACGCATACTCACTGTTGTGGGATTTGTAATGATAATCCTTCTTCTGATCTTTGCGTTTATATCGGATATCCTCAGGATCATTTTCGGCTACTGATACGGTCAGGGAGTATAGTTTATGACAAAGAAAGTCTTCATCGGCAATGTTGAAGTCGGCGGCGGGTCCTCCGTTAAGATCCAGTCAATGAATAATACTGATACAAGAGATGCAAAGAGCACTCTTGCCCAGATCCGTGAGCTGGCGGATGCCGGCTGTGATATCACCAGAGTAGCCATTCCGGACATGGCAGCTGCAGAGAGCCTTAAGGTAATTGCAAAAGAATCTCCGATACCCGTGGTTGCGGATATCCATTTTGATTACAGGCTTGCTCTTGCAGCGGCTGATAACGGAGCATCCAAGATAAGGATCAATCCCGGCAACATCGGCGGTCCCGATAAGGTAAGGCTTATTGCTGACAAGTGCAAAGAACGCCGTATTCCTATCCGTGTCGGTGTCAATTCCGGTTCTATCTCAAGGGAGATCCTTGCCAAATACGGCGAGGTCAACGCTGATGCCATGACGGAAAGCGCCCTCGGAGCAGTCAAGCTTCTTGAAGATCAGGATTTTGATGACATTGTCATCTCCATCAAGTCATCTTCACCAAGGCTTACGATCGATACTTACAGGATCTTATCGAAGTCCTGTGATTATCCGCTTCATGTTGGCGTTACTGAAGCCGGCACTGTCAGGGAAGGCGCGGTCAAGTCCGCAGTCGGCATCGGCGCGCTTCTTGCGGAGGGCATCGGTGATACGATAAGAGTATCCCTGACCGGCAATCCTGTTGATGAGGTAATAACCGCAAAGCAGATCCTTAAAGCACTTGATCTGAGAGACGGCGGTATTACATTCATATCCTGTCCGACATGCGGCAGGACACAGGTGCCGCTTATAGAGCTCGCGGGACAGATTGAACAGAGAGTATCTGAACTTCCATATGATCTGAAGGTAGCAGTAATGGGTTGTGTCGTTAACGGTCCGGGTGAAGCCAGAGAATGTGATATCGGGTTAGCCGGCGGCAAAGACGAATTCCTGTTGTTCGAGAAAGGTGTACCGGTAAGAAAGATTCCCGCAGCTGTTGCGGTTGATGAATTTGTAAGGGAAGTGATCAGAGTTGGAGAAGAAAAGAGTAAAGCTACTTGAACTGTTCAATGTAGATTTTGAGAAGTATAAAGATTTAGATGAACTGTATGTTATTAAGGTTGATATCTACAAATCCAGATCATCGATCAACCTTATCATTGAGGGTATTGATTCTCTTAATGACAACAATTCAATTGTTTCTTTTGTTAAGGAACTGGAACGTGATTTCGGCACAAAGGTCAATCTGACCTTTACCGGTCTTGATTACGGCAATCTTCCTGAAGCCTGCGATCATTTAGCCGATCTTGTCAGGTATTATATCTCGCGCGACAGCGGAAAGGGTTCTGTCAGTAATCTTGCCGATTTTATTACTTTCAGAACAGATGTTGATTATGACTGTGGCAATTGCCTTGCATATATTACGCATTTGAATATATCCGCAGGCTGGGCACAGATGATGGGACCTTCCGACCGTGACGAACTTATCAATGCGGTCAAGGGAGCGTATGCAGTATGTCTCGGTAATGATATACCGGGATCAGTTGAGATCTTAAGCAACAGTGTTGATATTCCCGGTTCTGATTCTGGTTCCGGTGATGATATCCTCAGCATAATAGAGTCCGGTGCTCTTCCTTTTCCTGAAGAAGAGGAAGTAAAGACCACAGGCAGGAACGGAAAAAAGAAAAAGGCTTACGGTGACAAACCCTCCGGTACCGAAGAAAAAGCCTCCAAGGATTCCTGGGCTTTCAAGGCCGAACAGGCCAGGAAGGAGGCAAAGCAGGAGGATAAGCAGTCTTTCTATAAGGCAAAAGAGAATGCCGAGAACCAGCTTTACGGCAAGGTAAAAAAGCAGGCAACATTCATGAAGATAGCCGATCTTACAGTCGGATGCTTTGATGTAAATATCGCCGGCAATATCTCTTTCGGAGAGGATTCCTTCAAACTGGCAAAGACAGGCAAGAGCGTAATCGTAAAGTTTATGTGCCTTGATGATACTGACGGAATATCCTGTATCGCTTTCCTGAAGCCTGAAGAAGCCGACGGATTTCAGAAAGAGTTCGGCAAGGGCGGATTTGTCGGCATTCAGGGCAATGTCGAGAACGATTCTTTCACAGGTGACAAGAGTCTTCGCGTATTAGGATTCTTCAGCGCCGAGAAGCCTCCGAAGAGAAAGGACAATGCAGAGCGCAAGAGAGTCGAACTTCATGTGCATACAAAGATGAGTGAGAGCGACGCGACTACAGATCCCGCCGATCTCATCAAGCTTGCCGCACAGTTTGGCCATTCGGCATGCGCGGTAACAGATCACGGCGTTGTACAGGCGTTCCCGCATGTTTTCGAGGCGGCGAAAGGAATTAATAAGAAACGTAAGGATACCGGAGAGGCTCCGATTAAATGTATTCTCGGCTGCGAAGGATATCTTGTTGATGACGGTCCGACAGTTTTCTATAACCTTCCTTACGATGTTAAGAATGACAAGATCAAGCCTTCTGATGCCGATGATGACGCTTCCCTGAACTTCATCGAAAAGCCTAAGGCTGTAGGAACATTCGTGTCTCTTGTTATCAGACGCAATGGCAATGACGCTTTGCGGGATACCTTTAATGTGGTATGCGCTTCAAAGTACAGACTTAAAGGATATAAGGCTGTTAAGCCCGAAGAAGAGGGTGAATCCGATCAGGATGCAATGGAGTTTGCATCGCATGATATTGATAAATCCCTTTGGAATCCTGATGAGATCCCGGAAGAGCTTAAGGATGAGAATATTACTGTCAAACCGCTTGAGCCTCATGCTCCATTAGGTTCTGCATGCAATGTGGATCTTGATATTAACGGTGAATATGCGGACGGTTCTGATGAGGTTGTTCCGGCTGAGATCATTTTCGAGCATGTTGCTGATTTCCATGCCGAGTTTGAAGATATCATCTATCCCGGTTCAGGCGAACCCTGTGACTCATATTTTGCAATGGGTGAGCTTTTGGAATTCATCGGTGATTCTTATATTACCGGTCCTGATATATTCACAACGCTTGCGTTTCTGCGCCGTGCAGGTTACGGAATAAATATTGAAGATCATGTCTATTACAGACATAAGTTCCTTATGCCTGCAACTTCGGATGAAGATATTCTGGAGACATTCTATAAGGGTGAGTTTAAGAGTATTGATGAAGCTTTGAGCAGTAAGGGTGCGGATTTTGCTTATACTTCTAATGGCGGTGATCTTGATGAGCTGTTTTCCGCTTGTTATAAGTCAGCGTCTTTACTTGTTACATGCCTTAAGGATGCCGGTTCTGTTGATGCGCTTAACATAAATTATTCGGTAGGTCACTATACTCCTGAAAGAATAAAGTCTACGAAGAAAATCGCGCCGGACAGCCCCATTAGAGTAGCGCCTACATACCATATTATCTATCTTGTGCGTTCAAATATGGGACTTTACAATCTGTACCGTATTGTATCTGAATCACAGATACACTATTTCGCGTCAAGACCCAGAACACCTAAGAGTCTTTTGAAGTATTTCAAGTCCGGCATTATCGTCGGCGGTGCCTGCGAACGTGGTGAGATCTACCGCTATGTAATCACAAAATACAGATCGCTAAAAAAGGACAGACGGGCAACAAGAGAATTTCTTAAGACTGATCCTGAGTTCCAAAAGATACTGAATCTCTACGATTATGTTGAGATCCAGCCGCTCTGTAACAATATGTTCATTACGAGACAGAGTCCTGAGAAATCAGATACCGGTACGGTCCCGATGAATGAGGATGACATTCGTATCATCAATGAACTGCTTGTCGAGACAGCTGACGATCACGGTATGATGTGCTGTGCTACGACTGACTCTCATTTCCTTAACAAGGAAGACGGAAGATACAGAAAATACATGCTTATGAGCATGGGCTTCGATGATGCCGAGATGCAGAGCGATCTTTATTTCAGGACCACTGACGAGATGCTCGAAGAATTCAAGTATCTTGGCGAAGAGAAGGCGATGGAAGTTGTTGTTGATAACACCAACAAGGTCGCCGACATGATCGACTTCGGTATCAAGCCTTTCCCTGACGGATCTTATCCTCCGCAGATCGCTAGAGCTGCTGCCGATGTCAGAGATATCGCTTATACAAAGGCAAACCGTATGTACCGTCATAACGGAGTTCTTAACGAAGTGGTAAAAGCAAGACTCGACAGAGAGCTTAAATCCATTATCGGTAACGGTTATGCGATCATGTACTACATCGCATACAGGCTTGTTAAGAAGTCTAATAATGACGGATATGTTGTAGGCTCAAGAGGTTCGGTCGGATCTTCGTTTGCCGCTACCATGTGCGGTATTTCCGAAGTTAATCCGCTGCCTCCTCATTACAGATGTCCCAAGTGTAACTATGCTGAGTTCGATAATACCGGTGTATACGGTTCAGGTTACGATCTCCCGCCTAAGAACTGTCCTGAGTGCGGAGAAAAACTCATTCCGGACGGACAGGATATTCCTTTCGAGACTTTCCTCGGATTCCACGGAGATAAGCAGCCTGATATCGACCTTAACTTCTCAGGAGAATATCAGCCGAGAGCTCATGCTTATGTAGGCGTGCTTTTTGGCGGTACGCATACATTCAAGGCCGGAACGATCGGTGCTTACCAGGATAAGAACGCCTACGGTGTATGCCGCAAGATCTGTGAAGAGAAGGGTGAACCTTTTACGCAGGCGCATCTGGCTTTTATGGCAAGGGACATAATCGGTGTTAAGAGAACAACATCCCAGCATCCCGGCGGTATCGTCGTTATCGCAAAGGAAATGGATATCTACGAATTTACGCCTATCCAGTTCCCGGCAAACAAGACAGATTGTGGGATCATAACCACGCACTTCGACTTCCGCGCAATGCACGATACGATCTTGAAACTCGATATCTTAGGACACGCTGATCCTACTGTACTGAGAATGCTCAGTGATATAACAGGAGTAACGATTACAGATATCCCGATACCCGATGAGAAGGTAATGAGTCTTCTGGTAAATACTGACGCACTGGGTTTCCCGATAGAAGCAACAGATGCCGGTTCAGCGACATTAGGTCTTTCCGAGCTTGGTACAAACATGGCACGAGGTATGATCAAGGAAACAAAGCCTACAAGATTCTACGACCTTGTACAGCTCATGGGACTTTCGCATGGTACCGACGTATGGACCGGAAACGCACAGGAGCTTATTCGGAGCGGTACATGTGACCTTAATTCCGTTATCGGATGCCGTGACTCTATCATGACGAGCCTTATCTACTGGGGACTTCCCAATAAGGATGCTTTCGACATCATGGAAGGTGTACGTAAAGGTAAGGTTGCTGCAGGCAAGGTCGAAAAATGGCCTCAATATGTTGAAGAAATGAAAAAGTGCGGAGTGCCTGACTGGTATGTCGAATCATGTCAGAAGATCAAGTACATGTTCCCTAAGGCGCATGCTGCCGCATATTCAATCTCAACACTTCGTGTAGCCTGGTTCAAGGTCTACTATCCTGAAGAATACTATTGCTCTTTTTTCACCCACAGAGGTGAAGGTCTGTTTAATGCAGAAGATATGTGCAACGGTCCCGAAAAGGTAAAGAAGAGAAGGATCGAACTTGCAGATGAGATGCATGCCAAAGGTGACCCCAACACCAAGCTTAAGTATTATTTCTATGAGCTTGTCGAGGAGATGTATGCAAGAGGCATAACATTTGCGCCGATTACTCTTGAAGATTCACTCGGAACGAAGTTCGCAAAAGCTGGACCTAAACTTATAAGACCTCCTTTCTGTGCCATCAGCGCCGTATCGCCCGCAGCAGGTGAAGCGATCGAGAAGGCTAGAAATGAAGCTCCGTTTAAGAACCGTGATGACTTCATGAAGAGAACAGGTGTGGGCCAGTCCATTACGCAGAAACTGCTGGAGTACGGCGGTATCCTTGATGATCTTCCCGAGAGTGCCCAGATCAATCTTTTCGATTTCTTTGGTGGCGATATGGGTACTAATCCATCGGGAGATAAATAATGTATTGCAGCGTTATCTTAAGAGGAGCCACAAAACAGATCGACAGACTGTTTACTTACAGTGTGCCGGATGAACTTGCAGGATCGGTCGTTCCCGGTTCTCTTGTTTCAGTGCCTTTCGGTAAAGGTGACTCTCAAAGATGCGCTGTCATTGTGGAAATGAAGGACTCTTTCGACGGTGATATAGGTCTTGTCAAAGATCTGTGTTCAGTTATCTCGGAAAGGCCTGTCCTTAATCCGGATCAGATTGCCCTTATCGATAAGATCAGTGACAGATTCAACTGTACTAAAGGCGATGTCGTTGAACTTATGGTGCCTTCATGCGTGGTCAATCACAAGAACCCGACAGAAGTCTTTGTGGAGCTTGTATCAAAGGATGAGGCTCAGTCTGTATTGGAGAACGAATCTCTCAGGTCAGCTGCTCACATCAATATCCTTGAGTATCTTTTGGAACGTGGCAAGTGTACGCGTAAAGAGATAATGGCGAACCTGTCATGTTCCTCAGCGCAGGTCAAGGCTCTTGAAGATAAGGGACTTGTCAGGCTGTTAAAGGAATCTTCCGATAACGAAGTTCCGCAGATATCTGTTGTTGAAGGCGTCCCGGAAGGCAAATTCACTGAAGAATATGATCTCAGCGATGAGCAGAGATACGCAATTGAACAGATACTGGAAGGTATAGATGCAAAAATGGACAACACTTTCCTTTTGTTCGGAATTACGGGAAGCGGAAAGACTGAGGTCTATCTTAACTGCGCAAAGAAGGTTATCTCCGAAGGCGGCAGTGTCATATATATGGTTCCCGAGATATCGCTTACGCCTCAGACCATCAACTGGATAAAGGGCAGGCTAGGCGACAGCGTGGCCGTGCTGCACAGCAGACTTACGGATAAACAGCGTTACGAGCAGTGGGACAATATCAGGACCGGAAAAGCAAGAGTGATCGTCGGTCCGAGAAGCGGTGTTTTCGCTCCTGCAAAAGATCTCAGACTGATAATCCTTGATGAGGAACATGACGGCTCCTACAAGGCTGAATCACATCCGAGATATTCAGCCAGGGATATTGCAAGAATGAGATCTAAGATTACGGGATGCAGTGTCGTCCTGGGTTCAGCCACGCCTTCTGTCGAGAGCTTTTATGCCGCGCAGATGGGTGCTTTCAAGCTTCTTGAACTTAAAGAAAGGGCTAGGCAGGAAGCAAAGCTCCCGGAGATAATTCCTGTTGACATGAAGGAGCAGATCAAGCTCGGAAGCGGCGATATGCTCTCGCTTCCCCTGAGGCAGGCTATGTCCGTCGCTTTTTCGGAGAATAAGCAGGTCATACTGCTTCTGAACAGAAGAGGCTTTTCGAGAACGCTTATATGTGAGGACTGCGGCGAGCCCGTAACCTGCAAGAACTGTTCTGTCGCAATGACGCTTCATAACAACAGGCGCAACGGAACGCAGAGCCTTATCTGTCATTACTGTGGCTATACTGTGCCTTCATATGAGGCCCGCTGTTCGTTCTGCAACGGAACGCATTTTACCAAGGCCGGATTCGGAACACAGCAGCTCGAGGAATTCCTTCATAAGCTTTTTCCGCACGAAAAAGTCCTGAGGATGGACCAGGATTCCACCATGACTCCCGGCGCGCATAAAGAGATAATAGATAAATTTGCAAATAAAGAGGCTTCCATCCTTATCGGAACGCAGATGATCGCAAAAGGTCTTGATTTCCCTGATGTTACTGTTGTAGGCGTCCTCGGGGCAGACCTGATGCTCGCGTCTTCATCGTTCAAGGCTTCGGAGAGAGCATTTCAGCTTATAACCCAGGCTGCGGGACGCGCGGGAAGGGGAGAAGCTCCCGGAAAAGTCTTTATCCAGAGTTTCCGTCCGGAACAGCCTCTGTTCCAGTTTGCCTGCACTCAGAATTACAGGGCATTCTATGATCAGGAGATCGAGTACAGACAAAAACTCAGACTGCCTCCGTACAAGGCTGTCGGTGAGATAGTATTGTCTCTGCCTGATGAGGACATGCTTATCCGCAGATCCAATGAACTGGCTAAGTATCTTAATGATTTCCTCGGTTTTCAGGATAAGAGATATCAATTTGAAGTCTTCGGACCCGTTCCGTGCGTCATTTATGAGCTCCGCGGAAGATACAGGATGTCATTTGTTATAAAGGCTGTGAATAAATCTGCTGTTAACGGCGTGTTTAAGAGGCTTATAGCCGATTTTGACCATACAAAATATCCGATGTCTTTTGATAACGATCCGCAGGACGGCTAAACGGCGTCGTTTCCTTCCAAAATCACTTAATTGTGCGCTGTAGAAGTACATATGTGCACCCCAGAAGTATAAATTGACTATTTATAATATATGGTGATACAATCCAACAGTCAGAATGTACTTTCAGGCATTTTACTTATTTTGTGAATAATTATTTGGGAGGCATATATATGTCAAAGCCTGTATTTGAAGGTGCCGGTGTTGCCATTGTTACTCCGTTTTATGAAGACGGCGGAATCAATTTTGATGAACTCAAGAGACTTATAGAATTCCAGATCGAGCAGAAGATAGATTCGATCATTATCTGCGGTTCAACCGGTGAAGCTGCAACAATGACTGAAGAGGAGCATGTTGCCGCTATCAAGTTTGCGGTTGATACTGTTGCCGGACGTGTTCCCGTTATTGCAGGCACAGGTTCCAATGACACCGCTTTCGGTATCGAACTTACAAAGAAGGCTTATGAGCTCGGCGCTGACGCGGCTCTGCTCGTTACCCCTTATTACAACAAGTGTACACAGGAAGGCCTTTTCCGTCACTATGCGAAGATCGCCGAAGCCGTACCCGAGCTTCCGATCATTCTCTATAATGTTCCTTCTAGAACGAATGTAAATATCGGACCTGAGCTGCTTAAGAGACTTTCCGTATATGAGAATATTATCGGTGTAAAGGAATGCAACTTCGGTCAGGTTCCCGAGATCTACAGCCTCTGCGGTGACAGATACGCTTTGTATTCCGGCGAGGACGGTCTTGCAGTTCCGATGCTCTCGCTCGGCGCAAAGGGAGTTATTTCCGTAATAGCCAATGTTATGCCTCGTGAGACATCCAAGATGATCCATGATTATCTTGACGGAGATATCGAATCTGCAAGAAAAGCACAGATCGATTTTATTCCTCTCGTTAAGGCTATGTTCTGCGAAGTTAACCCTATCCCCGTAAAGGAAGCTATGAATATCTTAGGCTGGAACGCTGGTCCCTGCAGACTTCCGCTTTGCGAGATGAGCAAGTCTAACCACGATAAGGTTGTTGAAGTCCTTAAGGAATATGACACGTCCGCAATGGCAAGCTTCCTTGCAAGATAAGTTTTCCGGAGAGTTTTATGGTTAATATTTTTCTTAACGGCTGCTGCGGCAGAATGGGTAAGGCAATAGCATGTCTCTGCAAGAACAATCCTGATTATAAGATCGTTGCCGGCGGAGATATCATTGAGAATCCCGGTTTTGATTTCCCGGTTTATACGAGCCTTAATGAGTGCACGGAGGATTTTGACGTAATCATCGATTTCTCCAATGCAAGGGCAGTTCCGGGTGTCCTTGAATTCGCCCTGAACCGTAACAAGCCTTTTATCTGCTGCACTACGGCTCTTTCCGATGAGACTGTTTCAAGTATCCTTGCTGCATCTGAGAAGATTGCTGTATTCAAGTCTGCTAACATGAGCCTCGGTATCAATATGATGGTAGAGCTCGCAAAGCAGGCTACAAGGATCCTTTATCCCGAATTCGATATTGAGATCGTGGAAGCTCATCATAACAGAAAGCTTGATGCTCCTTCCGGAACGGCCATGATGATCGCTGATGCAATCAATCAGGAGATACCTGACAGCGTTGATTATGTCTATGACAGACACAGCGTAAACAAGGCAAGATCAAAGAATGAGATAGGCATTTCTTCGATCAGAGGCGGCAACATAGTAGGTGAGCATTCCGCTATGTTCATCAGCGACGAGGAGATCCTTACGATCAGTCACAGCGCCCAGACAAGAGATGTTTTCGCAAAGGGCGCTCTTACTGCCGCAAAGTTCATGGCAGGAAAAGACAAGGGCTACTTCACGATGTCCGACGTGATCGCTCAGTTTATAGAGAAATAATTTTTTGGAGGAAAAATAAATGTTCAACTTTACGGATACTACTTCGACTGGTTTAGGTCTCGGGGGAGATATTGGCGGTTCAATTGCATCAATGGGCCTTCTGCTCGTTATGTTCGTTGTCTTCTACTTTATCCTTATCAGACCCCAGCGTAAGAAGGATAAGGAACTCAAGGAGCAGATGAGCAAGCTTTCTGTCGGTGACAGAGTCGTTACCATCGGCGGTCTTGTCGGTTTTGTGGCCAATATCAAGGATGATCAGGTCACTATCTCAACTTCCGCTGCAAATACGCTTGTCACATTTACGAAGAGTGCAATACAATCAGTTGTAAAGCGTGATCAGCTTAATCCTGACGGATCAATTAAGAAAACTGAAGAACCTCAGAAGACCGGCGGCCTGTTCGGTAAGAAGAAGGATAAGAAGGAAGAAGAGTAATTCCTTTTTAGCTTGGCTTAATTTATCGGGCCCGGACGTTCTGCCGGGCCTTTTGAATATTTTAAGGAGTGAATATGGGACTGATACCTGACAATATAATCGATGATGTGCTTACAAGGGCGGATATTGAATCGGTCGTAAGCCGGTATGTCCTTTTAAAGCGTCAGGGCGGGAACCTTTGGGGCCTTTGTCCTTTCCATTCAGAGAAGACTCCGTCATTTTCGGTTAATCCTTCCAAGGGTATCTATAAGTGCTTCGGATGCGGAAAGGGCGGTAATGCCATCAGCTTCATTATGGAAATCGAGCATATGAACTATCCTGAATCTATAAGGCATCTTGCGGGTTTATATGGTGTCGAGATTCCCGAGACTGGTTATTCCGGTGACAGTATTCAAAAAGAAGAGAAGAACAGGGTCAAGGATATCCTTAAAGAAGCTGCGAAATATTACTATAAATCTTTCAATGATGAAGATCTCGGCAAACCGGCCAGGGAATATGCTGCCAGGCGCGGACTTTCCAAACAGACATTGGACAACTTCGGCCTAGGATATTCACCGATGAAGGGCGGCTTATACAATATTCTTAAAGATAAAGGTTATACTGATGCCGAGATGAACAATTCCGGTATCTTTCAGAAGTCTGCAAAGACCGGAAAGCCTTATGAACTGTTCCGCGGAAGACTGATGTTTCCTATATTTGATTCATTCGGAACGATAATAGCATTCGGCGGAAGAGCTTTGGGTGATGAGATGCCCAAATATATCAATTCACCAGATTCGATTGTCTATAATAAGCAGAACCATCTTTATGCGATGAATTTTGCAAGGAAAGAACAGTCCAAGCAGCTTATTGTAGTTGAAGGCTATATGGATGCCATTGCCATGCATGCTGCAGGATTTAAGAATACCGTTGCAGCTCTGGGGACGTCTTTCACTGACAGCCAGTTAAAGCTCTGCGCAAGATATGCCGAAGAGGTTGTTTTCTTTTTCGATGCTGATAATGCGGGGCAGAAGGCAGCGTTAAGAGCCGTCAAGATGATGATGGAATACCTGAATAAACTTACGGGTATCAATATCCGTATCAAGATCGCCAAGGTTCCGGACGGGAAGGATCCTGATGAATTCATCAGGGTGAACGGTGCAGACAAGTTCAGGGAAGTTGTAAGAAGCGCTCTCTATGTTGAGGATTATCTTTTGGAGAGGGCAAAGAATGACAATACCGATCCTGAGACCGGCGAACTTGACCGCGGGAGATATCAGGAGGATATCTGCCGGTACGGTTCCTGGATGAATGATGATATCAAGATGAGCAGGATGGCGGGAGCTGCCGCTCCTCTGCTCGGCGCCACGCAGCAGGCTGTCATTAGCCAGATGCAAAGATATAAGCAGATAGAAGATAAGAAACAGTCACAGGTCAATTCAAGGACTCTTGAACGTGAGAGAAGGGAAAACCTTGTAAACCGCAATAATGACGAAGGGCTGGAAGAAGTGACAGATAATCCCGTGCCTGAAGAGGTGACCCAGGGTCGTCCGGCTTTCAGGAAAGTCAACGACAAAGCTTCAAAGGAAGAGATAGAGCTTTTCGCTTATGCCCTGTCTTTGGGAAGTGCACTGGCTGACAAAAAGAGCATTGATAAGACAGACATTATAAGACCCGATGATTTCTCCGGAGACACATTAAGGGAACTTGTTAAGATATTCCTTAATATCTTCGACGGGAGAGATGAGACCTTATATGCCAGGATGAGCGATTATTTCTCAAGGCTTACGATCAATGGTATGCCTGCGGAGGATGTAATGCTCAGGGCGGTTGAAACTGCCGACAGAAGCCCGGATGTCAATGTGAAAAGGGATATGTATCTGGCCCTCCTTTTTAAGGTAAGGGAAGCAAGGATCAAGATTGAGGAAGAACGTCTGATCAATATGCTGATGACTGCGTCTCCATCCGAGAAAGAGAAGATAAATTCTCTTTTGAGGAATCTTTCAGACTATAAATTAACATTAAGGAATAAGATAGGAGATCTTTGATGCAGATCCTTACTGTCAGGCTTGAGATGGTGCTGGAACAGGTGCGGAAAGCCTGTAATAAAGATGTTCCCGGAAGAGTGATCGATGTCGGATCTGATCACGGATATATAGGTGTAAGATGCCTTGAGGAAGGTCTCGCTGATACTGTTATTTGTACGGAGATACATAAAGCTCCGGCCCAAAAATCCGCTGATGCCCTTGAGGAGGCCGGCTTCGGCGGCCGTTCCGAGGTGTATGTGACCGACGGACTGAAAGGCGTTCCGCTTAAGGAAGGCGATGTTGTTGTAATAGCCGGAATGGGCGGACTTAATATCATCAGTATACTTACCCGTGCTCTAAAAGATAACGGTTATCACGTAATGGAGAATGTGACTTTTGTCCTTCAGCCCCAGAAATCAAATGAGATCGTCCGTAATTACCTGGCAAAGACAGGTTTTGTTTTCGAGGACGAGAGTGTTTGTTATGACAGGGAAATATTCTATAATTGTATGCGGGTCGTGTTTAAAGGTATCTGCAGGACTTTAACTGATGAAGAAGCATGCTACGGACCTGTGCTTCTTAACAGATACAACAACGGGGATAAGGAAGTAGCTGATTATTTTGCTCATCTGAACAGTCTTTTCGAGGTAAGACAAAGGAGCAATCCTGTGATCAGATCGGCATTGGAGGAGAGAAAACGCAATGAATGTCAATGATATCGAGAAGTATCTGAATGAAGTCTTTCCGCGCGGAAATGCGCTGGATTATGATAATGTCGGATTGATAGCGGGTGACAGGGAAAAGGTTGTAACGGCAATTCTTGTTTCTCTTGATCTCACCGATAAAGCTATCGAGAGCGCAAAAGCTGTTGGCGCTAATCTCATAATTACGCATCACCCTATAATCTTCAGCGGTATAAAGACGCTTACAATGGATAACAGTACCGGAAAGACTCTTATCAATCTTGTCAGATCCGGTATCTCAGTCATAGCCTGTCATACAAATCTCGATCTTACTGACGAGTTCGGCAATCTTGCCATAGCCGATAAGCTCGGTGCAGATGAACCCTGCAGGGTTGAAGGCGCTGTCTGCGGCGTTGTCTATGAACTGCCGGAGGCTATGACTCTTAAAGAATACTGCCGTAAGGTTACCGGTGATCTCGGAACCAGCGGCATCATTACGATCAATGATCCGGAAAGCAAGGTAAGGAAGGTCTTTATCCAGGGAGGCGCTTTTGATGAGGATTCTGTTGAAGCCGTAATCAGGAGCGGAGCCGATACGGTTCTTTCCGGCGAGATCAAACATCATATCTGTGTCGGGTTTGAGCAGATGGGCATAAATACGGTAATAGCAGGTCACTCGGCGACGGAGCAGGCATATCTGCCCAGGCTTAAAAATATGCTCGCAGAGAAGTATCCCGGAATATCAATTACTGTGAATTATAACAACGAAGTATCATCTATACTTTAAGCGGTTTTATTATTAAAATATCTATGTTTTTCGGGCAGGCCGAGACAATCGCGGGCGCCAACGTTACGAAAGTACGGCGCATGAGGAAAGTCCGGGCTCCACAGGACAGGGTGCCGGGCAGTTCCCGGTGAAGGCGGCGCATGAGGAAAGTCCGGGCTCCACAGGACAGGGTGCCGGGCAGTTCCCGGTGAAGGCAACTTTAAGGAAAGTGCAACAGAAAAGAAAACCGCCCGAAAGGGTAAGGATGAAAAGGCGAGGTAAGAGCTCACCGGCGGTGTGGAGACATACCGGCCTTGTAAACCCCATCCGGAGCAACGTCGTGGTAGGCTATAACCGTGGTCCGCGGGCCTTAGGAGACGGCTTGAACGTTTTAGAGATATTACGTCTAGATAGATGATTGTCATATACAGAACCCGGCTTACCGGTCTGCACGGAAAACGTTAACAGAGCATTTTAAATACGGGAGGATTTAACCATGTCAGCAGAATCTTATTTAAGCAGAGGCGTTTCACCCACAAAAGATGATGTTAAGGCAGCCGTAAAGAACCAGTCCAAGGGAGTTTTCCCCGGAGCTTTCTGCAAGCTCATAGAAGACCTGGCAGGTGATCCTGAGTACTGTACTGCAATCCATGCTGACGGCGCAGGCACAAAATCCTCCGTTGCTTATCTTATGTATAAAGAAACCGGCAATTACGACTGGTTCAAGGGACTGGCCCAGGATTCGCTCGTAATGAATACTGAT
Organism: Oscillospiraceae bacterium; assembly: GCA_902776845.1. Taxonomy (GTDB): domain Bacteria; phylum Bacillota; class Clostridia; order Saccharofermentanales; family Saccharofermentanaceae; genus Saccharofermentans. The sequence continues at coordinate 5,819 of CACYRM010000027.1, read as the reverse complement.
GACCTTGCTTGCTGCGGTGTAACGGAAAATCTTATGTTATCCAATACTATCGGCCGTAATGCCCACCGTGTTGACGGCAAGGCGATCGCTAAAGTAATCGAAGGCTATGACGAGATAATCGCTAAGCTTGCCGATAACGGAATAAACATCACGATGTGCGGCGGTGAGACTGCTGACGTGGGAGATCTTGTAAAGACACTCATCGTTGACTCCACGCTTGTTGCAAGAGCGAAAAGGTCAGATGTAATCAATGCGGCCAATATCAAGCCCGGTAACGTTATCGTAGGACTTGCTTCCTTCGGTCAGGCAACATATGAGGATAAGTACAATTCCGGAATGTCTTCCAACGGACTTACGGCGGCACGTCATATGCTGCTCAACAAGTATTACTATGAGAACTACAAGGAATCGTTTTCTGACACATTAGGTGAGGACAAGGCTTATTGCGGAAAGTTCCGTCTTTCCGATAACCTTCCCGGTACAGATATAACGGTCGGCGAGGCTATCCTTGCTCCCACAAGAACGTTCCTTCCTGTTATCTCAAAGGTTCTTGCCTCATACAGACAGAATGTATACGGCATCATCCACTGCACAGGCGGCGGACAGGCAAAGTGCCGTGATTTCGGTACGGGCGTAAGATACGTAAAGGATAATCTGTTTGAACTTCCGCCTCTTTTCCAGGCTATCTATGAATCCGGTGAGATTCCGATGAAGGAGATGTATCAGGTATTCAACTGCGGACACAGGATCGAATTCTATGTTGATGAGTCTGCCGCTGCAGGAATAATCGATATCGCCAAGTCATTTAATATCGAATCCAGAGTTATCGGACATGTCGAAATGTCTTCAAACGGTAACATAAATGAAGTAATAATCAAATCTAACGGCGAGGAATATGTTTATAATTGATTAAGGGCAGGACAATACCTGCTCAAATCTATAAAAGGCAGGTGTTGTTATGGACTCAGTCAAAAAGTGTATTGCCGAGTTTATTGGTACCTTCACTTTAGTTCTTGTCGGATGCGGTACAGCAATGGTAACCGGCTGTGAAGAGTTTAGCGGTTATCTTACTACAGCTTTTGCTTTCGGACTTGTTATTGTCGGTATGGCTTATTGTGTGGGCAATATTTCAGGTTGCCATATCAATCCGGCCGTATCTTTAGCTTGCTTGATCTCCGGAAGAATGGATGTTAAGGATTTCTTCCTGTATTTCATAAGCCAGGTTCTCGGAGCTATTGCCGGTGCAGGTTGCCTTATGCTTATCTTCAACTTAGCCGGAAAAGATCCCGGCGGATACGGATCTAACGGACTTACTGGTGTAAATAATAGTGCGCCTGCAGGTCTTATCGTTGAGATCTTGCTTACTTTCATTTTTGTTCTTGTAATTCTTGGCGTTACCGATCCTGCTTTTAAACACGGATCTTTCGGCGGTAACCCTGCACGTTCCATCGGTCCTGCTCTTTTTGCAGGCGGTGACGCACTTGGTTCTCTCTGGGTATTCATCGTAGGACCTTTCGTCGGTGCCGCACTTGCTGCTTTTGTCTACAAGTTCATGGCAAAGAAAGATTAATTAGTTCCTTACTGATTCATTATTAACCCGACCGGGTATAGAAGGGGTTGCCTCAGGAGATGGGGCAGCCCCTTCTTCGTGGTGTAAAAAAATAAACGCCTATTTTGAGTCAATATTTAATAAAAGCGGTTCCTCTGAATTGTTGTGGAATTTATTTGAAAGTCTGGGGCCGGTTTTCCAAAATATTTCCAGGAGAGTAGGATTCAGGAAATGGATTTGGTAAAAGAATGCAGAATTACAATAATCGTTTCCCAAATTAAGCCAATCAGAAAATCTTCAGGAAATATCGAAAAACGTTCAATGGTTATTTTGAAGAGTTCTGAAAACGCCCTGTCCGCATCATTTCTCACAGTTTTGTCCAAGCAGACTGTGACAGTGGCTGTGATTTTGGCTTGATCTGATTGAAAATCCCATTCAAAGTCGCAGCCGGCGTGGATTTTACTGTGACTTTATAAAGCAAAATAATTATGGTTGCTCATTTTCGAAAACAAAAATAATCAGGTTTGCCTCATTTTGATAGCAAAACAATCAGGGCCGCCTCATTTTCGAGACAGCCCTGAAAATTCTATAGAATTCACTTGTTATCATATCTGGTTATCGCAATAGGTCTTGTACTTATTCTTGAGCTCATTCATTGCGTTCTTCATTGCGCGCTGATACTCAGAAGTCTTTTCCCAGTCGCCGGACTTAACGGCGGCCTTGATCCTTGTGAAGATGGAAGACTGAACATCCGTATCCTTTGCAAGCAGGAGCTTGAGATCCTCGATATCGTTCCATAGCCTGTCATCGTAGCTTACAGAGCCGTCATCGGTTCTGGTTATACTCCTGATGAGTGAGAGGTTAGCGGGGATGATCTTCTCCATGAGCTCCATCTCCCAGCGTACGAGCATTGCCTGATAGTAGGAGGAGAGGAGCTGATCATCGAAAACGTTGCCTCTGCAGAGGATCTCCGCGATATTTGAATCTTTCAGAGTCTTGATTGATTCATATACAGTAGCGGCAGGAGTTCCAAAGAGTCTGTCGCGCTCGTTTGAATCCATATCCTCGAAAATATCATCCTCGCATCTGTAGAGTCTGTCTTTCTCAAGATAACTGCTCTCTTCGCCGTAAGGCTTGATAAATTCCGCCTCAAGAGCCTTGGTATCCTTGCCGGAATCCAAAGCATAGGTGATACCGTCAAGCATTGCCTGATATACGGAAGCAAGGCAGAGGTATGTGTTTGTGTGTGGGTTGGGAGCGCGGAGCTCAAACCTTGTCGCATATTTTGTATCTTCGCTTCTTACAAGTCCCAAAAGGACTGATCTGTTGCGTGAAGGCGTGTGAACGTCCATTCCGATTGAAGCGACACAGTGTGTCGGAGCTTCGAATCCGGGTGTGAGACGTTCAAAAGCGTCAGTTGTGGCGGAAACGAACGGATTGATAACGTTGCTGTAGTGCTTCATTATTCCCATGAGGGAACCCCATCCGAATCTGGAAAGGAAATCTGCTTTGGGGTCTTCGGGTGCGAAGAGGTTGATCTTTTTGCCGTCCTTGAGGTAAGCGACAGCATTAACATGAGTATGCTCGCCTGAACCGGCTACTCCGGGGAGCGGCTTTGCGTTAAAGCTTACATCGAGACCGTGGAGTCTGAAGATCTCCTTGATTATGATCCTTGCGATAAGCTCATAGTCAGCGCCCTGAAGAGCATCTGAATACTTCCAGTCGACTTCGAGCTGCTCCATGATGAAGTGGAATTCACCTGAGGAATTGAGGGATGCCTTAACGCCTCCGACTTCCTTGTGGCCCATTTCAGGGTTGAAGCCGTAGTTCTCGAGGATCATGATGACCTGCTCAAGAGCTGTCCTTACAACACCCTTGGTGCGCTTCCAATAGGATTCTTTAAGTTCCTGGGAGATCGAGAGCTGCTCTGTGCTAATGATCTCGTCAGGGGAATTTACCCAGAATTCAAGCTCTGTCGCGGTAATAAGAGTAATGCGGTCAAGCTCATCCGGCGTAAATCCGTAATCGGCGCAAAGGGAAGAGTCATTCGCAAAACGCTCTTTTACTGTCTTCTCGAAATATTCAACGCTCTTTTTGAGTATTGATCTGGAGCAGACAAGATCGCTGTTATGTCTGAGGAATGAAGGAATCCTCAGTGTTCCTATAGGCTTACCGCTCTCGAAATCAAGATGTTCGTAGTTATAGTCGATGTACCAGATGACACCGCTGTCGGGGATCAGGTCGACCTTACCGTCATTTAAAGTGGCGATGCCGGGAAGTACAACCGAGGAACCGTCCGTCTGTACAGCCTTGCCGCCCAGGTAGTTTTCGATATTGTCTATAAAGTCCGATATCGGGATCTTCTCGTCAGTATCGTTGCCCATAAGATCGACTGCGGCAAGAGATACAAATCTTACCTCGGGATGGGCGCTTAATACATTTCTGATATCCTGTGCTGAATGATTCTCAGCGGGAATGACATACAACAGATCGGGTTTAACATGGAAATCAATCATTTTTATACGACCTTCTAAATTTAATAGGGAGATTTTATCACAAGTATATCTTTATGAGTAATAATCACTTATTTTTTAGACTTTCCCAAATCGTGGTTTTTGTCGTAATATATCGATATTGAACAAAACAGGGGAGTGGAAATGTTTCTTTCGGTAGTTAAAAGCATTTTTGATATCGATAATGTCGGCAAAAGATGGGGAGTGCGTATCCTTTATCTTCTGACTGTCATCCTGAATGCCGGAATCCATTTTAATCCCTTTGCCGATACTGATTTTACCCCTCTGCAGAGTTGGTTTATGAGTGTTTACGGAATGACCGAGTATGATCAGTCAGCCTATGATGCACTGATGACGGGCATTCCTCTGTCCAGAGGCAATATTATCTATCTGATCTCTTCCGTGATTGCCGTTATTATCCTTCTGGCCAGTGCCTATATCTATGCCGGTCTCTTTGTCAGGGCGTTCCGGAAAGAGAAGATCGCTTCCATAAAGGATCCCGATCCGGAAGTTGTTAACTACGCTGTCTCGCATATTCCCGATCAGCCCATAAAGATCTCAAAGCTTATCGGAAGGGTACTTCTCCTGATGCTTGCGACGGTCCTTGTCGCGTTGCCTCTTGTGACTGTGACAATGTATTTTATGTTCCTGGCGCTGATAGGTCTTCCATTTATATTTACGATACCTGTCGCATATCTGTCAGGCGATAAAGGCTTGTTTTCTTCAATTCCTTATGCGGTAAAACTGTCGAGAAAGTATTATTTCGTCAATATGAGAAGTATCGCGGTCGTTCTTTTCGCGGCGATAATCTTAGATTTTGCCGTTCCTTTCGTTGCCAATTTCTCACTTACCGCATATTACATTCTTGACGCGGCGCTCACGACATGGCTCTGGCTTTCATTTGCCAGACTCGCGGGCCTTGCTTACTGCACAATGAAGGATTTCCCGATCAAGGACGGGAAGAGACCTTTTGCCATCTAATCTGTACAAAACAACAAGAAATAGACTGTTTTGGTTAAAAAAACTTATATCACCGCGATTTGTTTTTCACTTTAATTATATTATTATTAGTTCGTTGAGAATTTATTTGGAGGTTCAGCTAATATGGACGTTAATGAGAAAGCAATTAAGATGCATGAAGAGTGGGCCGGTAAGATCGAAGTTATCGCTACTGCTCCTGTAGGTTCCAAGGAAGAACTCGCAATCGCTTACACACCCGGTGTTGCAGCTCCCTGTCTTGAGATCCAGAAGGATGTTGACCTCTCTTACAAATATACAAGAAGACACAACCTTGTTGCTGTTGTTACAGACGGTACAGCAGTTTTAGGTTTGGGCGATATCGGACCTGAGGCAGGTATGCCTGTTATGGAAGGCAAGTGCGCTCTTTTCAAGGCATTCGGTGATGTTGACGCATTCCCTCTCTGCATCCGTTCCAAGGATGTTGACGAGATCGTTAATACTGTTGCGCTTCTCGCAGGTTCTTTCGGCGGCGTAAACCTCGAGGACATCTCAGCTCCGAGATGCTTCGAGATCGAAAAGAAGCTCAAGGAAAGATGCGACATCCCGATCTTCCACGATGATCAGCACGGTACAGCTGTTATCACACTTGCAGGTCTTACAAATGCGCTTAAGATCGTAGGCAAGAAGATGGAAGATATCCACGTTGTAGTTAACGGCGCAGGCGCTGCTGCTACTGCTATCACAAAGCTCCTCATCTCCAGAGGTCTTAAGAATGTTATACTCTGCGACCGAAAGGG
>CACYRM010000026.1 GCA_902776845.1 Oscillospiraceae bacterium | reverse complement strand
AAGATGCAGACAAGAGCAGTTATCCGCGCTGCTATCAACGTTAACGCTAAGCATCCCGACTGGAACGTTACACCTGAGATCATGATCCCGCTCGTATGCGAGATCAAGGAGCTCGTAAATGTTAAGAAGGTTGTCGTTGCTGTTGCTGACGAAGAGATCAAGGCTGCAGGCGTCAACATGGGTTACAAGGTTGGTACCATGATCGAGATCCCGAGAGCTGCTCTTACAGCTGACGAGATCGCTAAGGAAGCTGAGTTCTTCTGCTTCGGTACAAATGACCTCACACAGATGACCTTTGGTTTCTCAAGAGACGATGCCGGTAAGTTCCTTACAGCTTACTATGAGTCCAAGATCTTCGAGTCTGATCCGTTCGCTAGGTTAGACCAGAACGGCGTCGGTAAGCTCATGAAGATGGCTATCGAGAACGGTAAGGCAGTACGTCCTGACCTCCACCTCGGTATCTGCGGCGAGCACGGCGGTGACCCGACATCTGTTGAGTTCTGCGACGAGATAGGCCTGGATTATGTATCCTGCTCACCTTTCCGTGTACCGATCGCAAGACTTGCTGCTGCACAGGCTGCAATCAAGCACAAGGCTAAATTAAATAATTAACATTAAGTTATAAGATATGCCCGGAGCGAGTTGCTTCGGGCATATTTCTATTTCAATTAATCCATTAGGTATATCATCAGTAACTTTGATGAACCGGCTCTCTTGCCGGTTTTATTTTGTGTGGCCGAAAACCATATTTAGACAATTTCTTCCATTTGTCCTAAATGTGCAATCTGTTACGTCTAACCCGAAGCGGTTTATGCTATACTCCACGATAGAAAATGGTTGATGGTATCGGAAGGGAGGGCTGTTTTTGAAGATCGATCCGACAGTAAAAAAAGAGACAATATATGTATGTGTTGTCACTCTGATACTCAGCATGCTGATGGAATCGGTATTCCTGATCTTAAGGCAGTGGCATCTTACTGTTCTGTTCGGAAATCTTGTAGGAGCAGGCACAGGCATCCTTAATTTCTTCCTTCTGGGCCTGTCTGTTCAAAAAGCAGTCAAAAACGAGGAAACGAGGGCAAAAGAGATCCTTCGTGCATCCCATGCCCTGAGATACGCGCTAATGGTTATTCTTGTACTGATAGCCATACTTATCCCGTCCGTATTTAATATGTGGGCTACACTGATATCCCTGCTTTTTGCGACCATCGCTGTCTATACGAGAGCAATATTCAATAAAATAGATAAGAAAACCGGTACAGCTTCTGCGCCGGCTGCTGCAGATAATGCTGATAACGGAGGGGACGGGGAAGAATGATCATAGTGTTCCTTATTCTCAGCATCCTCTCGATGGCGGCCGCCATAGCCGTTAAGGTTATGTTTGTCCCTGCATCTGACGGTATCGACATATCGGGTGCACATGTATTCTTTACCATCAAAATGCCGATACAGGATCTCCCGATAACTGAAGCACAGGTCAATTCCTGGTGTGTGATCCTTGCAGTTCTGTTCCTGTGCCTTTTTCTTACGACGGGTCTAAAGACACGTAACATATCCATAAGGCAGATGCTCGCAGAATGGATCGTGGAGAAGGTGACAGGTCTTGTAAGGACAAACATGGGAGAATACTTTGAAGGTTTTGCTCCTTTTATAGCCGCAATCTTAGGATTATCAGGTTTTTCGAGCCTCGCATCGCTTTTGGGACTCTTCCCGCCGACATCCGACATCAATATTATCGCCGGCTGGGCAATACTGGTATTCTTCCTAATCACATACTATAAGATGAAGGCCGGCCCCTGGATCTATCTTAAGAGTTTCGGTCAGCCACAGCCTCTCCTGGCTCCTCTTAATATCATCAGTGAGGTTGCCACTCCGATATCCATGGCATTCAGACATTACGGAAATGTCTTATCCGGTTCGATAATTTCGGTGCTCATAGCAGTGGGACTCACCAAATTGTCTAACAGCCTGTTCTCATTCCTGCCGGGAGCACTTGCCGACTTCCCTTATCTGAGGATCGGTATTCCGGCTGTACTGTCGATTTATTTTGATCTGTTCTCAGGATGTCTCCAGGCGTTTATCTTCGCCATTCTTACCATGCTGTATGTGGCAGGCGGTTTCCCTGCTGAGGAATATGCCGCAAGGAAAAAGAGAAGACAGGAACGCGCTGCAGCCAAAGCCGCACGTTCACAGACCGCTGGAAAGCATGCGGATAATTAATATATAAACAACATACGGAGGTATTTAAATATGTTGGAACTTGCAATCGGAATCATCTTAGGAGGATGCGCTCTTGGTGCCGGCTGCGCCATGATTGCCGGTATCGGTCCTGGTATCGGAGAGGGACATGCAGTTGCTAAGGCCTGCGAAGCTATCGGCAGACAGCCTGAGTGCAAAGGTGATGTTACTTCAACAATGCTCATGGGATGCGCTGTTGCAGAGACAACGGGTCTTTATGCGCTCGTTATCGCCATCCTCTTGATCTTTGTTGCACCGGGAAGATTCGTGGATCTTCTCATGACTACGATCGGCGGCTGAAACGGAGTCTGACACATGCAGGATCTGGATATTATTTCAGTAAATATCTGGCATATAGTCATCTCGCTCGCCAATCTCGTAATACTCTTCCTTATACTCAAAAAGCTTCTTTTCAAGCCTATAAAGAAGATCGTTGATCAGAGGCAGAAAGAAATCGAGTCTGAGTATAAAAAGGCTGAGAAGACGCAGGCTGAGGCTGACGCGATAAAGGCTGAATGGGAAGGTAAGATGGCAACAGCGGAAGCTGAGGCCGATAAGATCATAAGTGATGCAGTCGAACGTGCGGACAGCCGTAACGAGGTCATGCTCTATGAGTCCCGTGAGAAAGCTGATCAGATCATCCGTAAGGCAAAGGCCGATATCGAACGTGAGAGGAAAGATGCAAGAGAAACGATCAAGAAAGAGATCGTTGACGTATCTCAGACCCTTTCCGAGCAGATCATCGGACGCGAGATCAACATGGATGACCATCGTGACCTGATAGATAAAGCCATTGATAAGATAGGTGAAGAGCAGTGACTAATGTAGGAAGAGAATATGCGATCGCATTATTCGAAGCCGCCTATGAGGACGGTTCACTGGATGCTGTAAGAGAAGATCTTACAGAGATCAGAAAGCTCCTTAAAAAGGAGCCGGATTACATCTCTTTCCTGATGAATCCGGGAATCCCCAAGGAAGAGAGGCTCGATTCATTATCCGAAGCTTTCGAGGATAATGTCGAAGACCTTCTGTATTCATTCCTTGCGGTAATGGCCACAAATAACCATATGAACGAATTCTTCACTGCTGCGAAAGAATTCGAGAAGATGTATGAAGACTATAAGAAGATCAGTTTTGCCGTTATTACCAGTGCGGTCAAACTGACTGATGAGGAAAAGAGAAAGATCGTGACACGCTTAAGAAAGGTTACCGGCAAAGCCATCTCGCCCATATATAAGGTCGATGAATCAATCATCGGCGGAATTACCGTAACCTGTGACGGAAAGTTCTTTGACGGAAGCGTTGTCAGGAACCTTAAGAACATAAAGGAAGTGATATCGTAAATGGCAGGAAAACCTGAAGAAATAAGCAATATCATTAAAGAGCAGATCCGCAATTACAAGACCCGTGTGGATATGGGTGAAGTCGGAACTGTTGTATTGGTCGGTGACGGCATTGCCTCCGTATACGGACTCCGCAACTGCATGTCAACAGAGCTTCTGGAATTCGAAGACGGTTCAGTCGGACTAGCCCAGAATCTTGAGAATGACACTGTCTCGGTTGCGATACTTTCCGATAAGAACGATATCAGGGAAGGAACAAAGGTTAAGCGTACAGGAACGGTTCTCTCGATCCCTGTAGGCGAGAGTTTCTTAGGAAGAGTAGTAAATCCTCTGGGTGAGCCTATTGACGGCAAAGGTCCTATCTTCGGTGAAGCCAGAAGACCTGTTGAGGCTGAGGCTCCCGGCATTATCGAGAGACAGAGCGTATCAACACCTCTGCAGACCGGTATCAAAGCCATTGACTCCATGATCCCGATCGGACGCGGCCAGCGTGAGCTCATCATCGGTGACCGTCAGACAGGTAAGACCGAGATCGCAATCGATACGATAATCAATCAGAAAGACAAGAATGTCATCTGTATATACGTTGCCATAGGCCAGAAAGCTACATCAGTCGTATCCCTGGTCGCTGATCTCGTAAGAGAAGGCGCAATGGCATATACGATCGTTGTGTCTGCAACTGCCGCTGAGAGTGCACCGGTCCAGTACATAGCTCCTTATTCGGGTTGTGCCATGGCTGAGTATTTCAGAGAGCAGGGCAAAGACGTTCTCATCATTTACGATGACCTGTCAAAGCACGCTGTCGCATACAGAGCTCTGTCACTTCTTATCAGGAGACCTCCGGGAAGAGAAGCTTATCCGGGCGATGTATTCTATCTGCATTCAAGACTTCTTGAGCGTGCGGCATGTGTTTCACCGGAATTCGGCGGCGGTTCCATTACCGCGCTCCCTATTGTCGAGACACAGGCAGGTGACGTATCCGCCTATATCCCGACAAATGTTATCTCCATCACTGACGGACAGATCTTCCTTGAGACAGAGATGTTTCACAGCGGCATTATTCCTGCGATAAATCCGGGTATCTCAGTATCCAGAGTCGGAGGATCTGCGCAGGTCAAGGCTATGAAGAAGGTTTCCGGCGAGTTAAAGCTCTTGTACTCTCAGTACCGTGAACTTCAGGCTTTCGCGCAGTTCGGTTCGGATCTTGATGCGGATACACGCGCAAGACTCCATCTGGGAGAACGTATCGTGGAAGTGTTAAAGCAGGACCGTAATGCACCGGTTCCTGTCGGAGGCCAGGTTGGAATCATCTATGCGGTAATCAACGGTTATCTCAACGATGTTGCACTTGATGATATCAAGGATTATCAGGAACGTCTGTATGAGAAACTCGATCACGAGCATAAAGACTGGATGGCAAGGATCAGCCAGGGATCCTGGACTGAAGAAGATGAAGAGGAGCTTAAGGGCGTCCTTAACAGGATGAACAGGAAATAAGACATGGGCAAGGATATAAAGTCTTTAAGGACCAGGATCAAGAGTTTTGATTCCACATTGCATCTTACGGGTGCAATGGGTCTTGTTGCTTCATCAAAGATAAAACGCGCATATGATGCCATGGTTGCCGGCCGTGAATATTCAGCTGCCATATCTGATGTTACGAAGAGACTTGCTTCATGTCCTGAATGCAGTAAGAGTCCTTATTTCGGCATTAACCGTCCCAAGCCGGAAGAAGATACTGAAGATGGTTCTGTCTCTGCAAAGAGTGTTACAAGACTTATCGTAATAGCCGGTGACAGAGGACTTTGCGGCGGATATAACGCCAATATTTTCAGGACTGTAAGGGATATGGAATATGTTGACATCCAGCCTGTCGGAAAGAGGGCCTTTGCGAGATACCGTCCTGAGACTGAAGAGAAACTGAACGATGATGAGGAGCCTTTATATCAGTCTTCTGAATACTATACATATGAGGAAGCCGAGGCTGAAGCAAAGCTCTGCTGCGAGGATTTCCTTGCGGGAAAGATCGACCGTGTCGGTATCGTATATAACAGATATGTGTCGATAATCAGCCAGGAACCGGACGTTTTCTGGATCCTTCCGATGGAGAGAGGAACGGAAAGATGTGTTGATACGGGTGTTTTCGAGCCGTCACCTGAGGAACTGTTCGGGAATATCGTTTTGAAGTATTTTGCAGCCAAATTATATGCACTCGTAAAAGAGAGTTTTGCGTGTGAGGTCGCTGCGAGAAGAATGGCGATGGACAGCGCTAAGAAGAATGCACAGCAGATGATCGATGATCTGACGCTTGAATATAACAGAGCCCGTCAGGGTACGATTACTCAGGAGATCACTGAGATCGTAGCCGGTGCGGGAAAGTAGGAGGTTCGTAATGGACAGTAATAAAGGAATGGTCGCGCAGGTAATGGGCCCTGTCGTGGACGTAAGGTTCGCTGAAGGGTGTCTGCCTCCGATCAACAATGCTCTCGAGATCATGATAGGCGAGAGACGTCTCGTGGTCGAGGTCGCCCAACATATAGGAGACAGTACGGCAAGATGCATCGCAATGTCTTCTACTGACGGTCTTAAGAGAGACTCCGAAGCAATCGATACAGGTAAGCCTATAAGCGTTCCTGTTGGACGTGAGACACTGGGAAGAATATTCAATGTCCTGGGTGAGCCTACTGACTTAAAGCCGGCACCGGCAAATGCTCCCCGTTGGGACATTCACAGACCTGCGCCTGAATATGCTAATCTCTCATCAAATAAAGAGATCCTCGAGACCGGAATCAAGGTCATCGACCTTTTGTGCCCTTATTCCAAAGGCGGTAAGATCGGTCTGTTCGGAGGTGCGGGAGTAGGTAAGACCGTGCTTATCATGGAACTTATCAACAATATCGCCAAAGAGCACGGCGGCCTTTCCGTTTTCACCGGTGTAGGCGAGCGTACACGTGAAGGAAATGATCTGTTCAATGAGATGAAGCAGTCAGGAGTTCTTGATAAGACCGCCCTGGTATACGGTCAGATGAATGAACCGCCGGGAGCACGAATGCGTGTTGCTCTGTCAGGCCTTACAATGGCTGAATACTTCAGAGATAACGAGGGCCAGGATGTGCTCCTGTTTATCGACAATATCTTCAGATTCACGCAGGCAGGTTCGGAGGTGTCAGCACTTCTCGGAAGAATGCCTTCAGCTGTAGGATATCAGCCAACACTCGCTAATGAGATGGGTGCTCTGCAGGAGAGGATCACCTCGACCGTAAACGGATCCATCACATCTGTCCAGGCTGTATATGTTCCTGCGGATGACCTGACCGACCCTGCGCCGGCAACGACATTCGCACACCTTGATGCCACTACGGTATTGTCCAGAAGCATCGCTTCACAGGGTATCTATCCTGCCGTTGATCCTTTGGAATCCACGAGCCGCATCCTGTCACCTGAGATCCTTGGCAGGGATCACTATGAGACTGCAAAGGAAGTTCAGCGTATTATCCAGCGTTATACGGAACTCATGGATATCATCGCGATCATGGGTCTTGATGAGCTGTCAGATGAAGATAAGGTGCTGGTAGAACGTGCGCGTAAGATACAGAGATTCTTATCACAGCCTTTCCATGTATCCGAGAAGTTTACCGGTATCGAAGGCACATATGTGCCGCTGTCTGAGACCATCCGCGGTTTCCGCGAGATCATAGAGGGTAAGCACGATGATCTTCCCGAATCGGCATTCCTCTTCGTCGGAACGATCGATGAGGCTGTGGAAAAAGCTGCAAGAAGCGGTAAGAAGTAATGAAAACATTTGAACTCAAAGTCATAACGCCGAAGGGCGCTGTTATCGACAAACAGGTATCAGGTCTTTATCTCCGCGGCAGTGAAGGTGATCTTGCCATATTTGCAGGACACATACCTTTTGTAACAGCTGTCCGTGAAGGCAAGTGCACCATAGTCTACGATGATGCATCAGATGATACTGAAGCGGAGATCGGAGCAGGTATGCTCAATGTTACCCATGATAATGTAACGCTTATTACCGAGACATGGAAAGCTTGAGCTGATTTTAATAAAATTCTGAAAAGAACAGGGCTGCCTCATATGAGACAGCCCTTGTTGGTTTATGTTAACGGTTATATCAGACTTCGCCGACCGAACCGCTCTTATAGATAAATTTCTCTCCGGAATGGGCAGCAGAGTAAGCCTTTGCAGATTCAAACACTGCTTTCGCCCTGTTTAACTGTTCGATGTTATCCTCATCAAGGATACTGCAGATTTCTGATATGCCCTCGTTATTGAAACGGTTAAGGCCTGAATCAAGTTTTCCTGCACCATCGCGGAGAAGGAGGATCCCTTCAGTGAATTCGGGAATGCTGTCCTGAAGAGTAACGATACCATTGTAGAGTTCCGTTGCTCCGCTGCTCAATCTGTCCGCACCGTCTGCCAACTGTTCGGCACCGCTCTTAAGGGCAGAAGCACCCTGAGCACACTGGTCAACTCCGTCGGTATAGCTCTTAAGACCGACATAGAAAGCATTGTAACTGTCCAAAGATGCCTTAAGAGTGATAAGACTCTGGGCGCCTTCAGATGCTGCTGTTAACTTGGACTGTACGGTATCACTTGCCATGGCCTCGCTGATGGCTTTGTCGATCTGCTCATCGGTGTTCTTATCTATCAGGGCCTTGATCTCGTCACCGGACATCTGCTCATCAACTTTTTCCGCGATCAATGCCTGAACAGCATCGTCTGACATCTGGATATCAGTCTGTTCTGATACTGCCTGACGTATCTGTTCACTGTCTTTCTGCAGTTCCACCTGTTCACTGATCATTGCTTTGATCTCGGCTGATTCCATCTGTTCATTTACTTTGGCATCAATAAGTGAACATATCTCCTCTGTGGCCATCTGCTGCTCTATTGCATTGTTTATCGCAGTTTTCATGCTGTCATCCAGAGCATCGAAAGTATCTTCGTCCAGACCTTTTGCAGCCAATACCTGAGATCTGACCTGATCTTTTACTGCAGATGTTACCTGCAGTGTGACCTGTGATCTGACAGCTGATGTAACCTCAGCTGTTACAGCCGGCTCTGCCTGCTCCCAGACAGCATTTTCAACCTGTGATTCAACTTCGGCTCTAACTGCTTCGGTTACTCTTGAGGTGATATTATCTTTAACGGCACTTTCTACCAACGCATGAATCTCAGCTCTTTTTGCTTCGACTGCAGCCGTGACTTCGGATAAAGCCTGTGTATATACGGCGTTGTCATCAAGGGAAGAAATCAATGAGTTTAATACTTCCTGATAGTTATCGATGGTGAGGTCAGGACAATCAAGACCCGCATCACGGATCTGCTTGGTTGCTGTGTCGAGCAGTTCATTGAAAACCTGTACTGCGCCGCCGACGATATCATCACTGTATGAAGATAATTCATTAAGACCTGAACTTAATGAGTCAGCGCCTGCGCTTAGATCGTTTGCGCCTTTATCAAGTTCAGCGGTGCCGTTCTTTAATTCCAGTGCACCGTCCGCGAGTTTATCAGTTCCGTCTGACAGTTTGCCGCATCCGTCGTAAAGTGTGTCAAGGCCGCCGCAGAGAGCATCGGAGCCGTCGAGGATCTGCTTCATTCCATCTGAGAGCTTATCTGCTGATCCGCTCAGTTTTTCCGTATCTATATCAACATCATCTGTAATGTCGAATTCCGAGAGAAGATCCGGCAATGCGACAGACATTGTCATATCGAGTGCAAAATCTTCCACATCAGCGGTGATCTCCACATAATCCGTGAGTTTGTCTTCTATTTCTTTGATGTTATCGTTTGAACTGTCAGGATCTATCGCATCCTTAAATCCCGGGACAGCAAGGCCTACTACAAAGAATCTGCTGCCGTCATCAGTAACCTTGCCTGAGTTTACGGTGACATTGGAGAATTTTTCCTTATCGAGAACCATTCCAGACATCATGGTGACGGGAACTGTGATCTCTTCGGTCTTACCGTTGATGCTGATATTTGTTTTGACATGGTTGTCATAATCAAAACGGATGGTAACCTTTCCGCTCTTGCCTGCAAGATCTTCAGGCTTTATCCGGTTGCCGTTAAGATAATAACTGATCTTTACGCTGACGGGGATATCGGATTCTTCGCATCCGCTGAGCTTTTTAATGTTTCCTTCAGCATCGGAGATCACATAGAATGTCTCGCTGGTATTAACGGGTTTTCCGAAGTTGCCTGAATATGCGATCGTACTTGTGCCGTATTTGGCTATCGGATCAGCATCTTTGACATCATCCGTGGTGAATGCGCATCCGGCGATGTTTGCCGACATGGTCATTACAAGTAATAATGACAATGCTTTTTTCTTATCAATATTGTTTTTCATATTAATATGCCTCCTGATGTTTAACTTTTACTTTTTTATTCATTCCCAACGTTGTCGCGCATATGACTCTGTCAAAGACATAGAGCAGCGGAGGGAGTATCAGTATTACCGCGAGGACGGAGATAACGGCACCTCTTGCCATCAGCATGCACATGCTGCTGATTATGTCTATTTCAGAGTAAACTGCTACTCCGAATGTCGCTGCGAAAAGTCCTGAACCGGATACCAGAATCGACGGGATCGAAGTATAGAGCGCGGTGTGTACTGCTGTCTTTTTATCCTGCCCTCTGATCCTCTCGTTCTTATAACGTGTCGTCATGAGGATCGCATAGTCAACGGTCGCTCCCAACTGGATGGTGCTTATGCATATCGGCGCGATGAACGGCAGGCTCTGACCAAGATAGTGGGGAAGACCTAAGTTGATGAATATCGCGAATTCGATGACGGATATAAGTATCATCGGAAGGCTTATGCTCTTTTCTGCGAATGCGATGATGATGAAGATGGCGACGATGGATATTATGTTGACGACTCTGAAGTCCTTATCGGTAGTCTCGATCATATCCTTCATGCAGGGTGCTTCACCTATAAGCATTCCGGTGGGATCGTAATGCTTTAATATCATGTTCAGATTATCTATCTGATTGTTTACCTGATCTCCGGCTACTTTATATTCGGAGTTGATAAGGAACAGTTCCCATTTATCGTTCTCGAGAACACTCTTTAAGGAGTCCGGAATAATGTCTGAAGGAACGTCAGAACCTAACAGGCTCTCGAATCCGAGTATTGTTTTGACACCGTTAACTTTTTTCATCTCACGGATCATCTCTCTCTTTGTTCCTTCATCCAGAGAAGAGTCGACAAGGATCATGTGTGTTGATGCGATATCATACTCGTCACGGAGTTTGGAATTCGCGATAACATATTCCATGTCTTTGGGAAGGCATTCTCCCATGTCATAGTAAACTTCATTCTCCGTCTTTTTGTAACCGTAGAATGCAGGCGGAATAAGAAGCGCGAAAACAATGAGAAATACAGGGAACACCTTGATCAGGTGACCGGCAAACTCTCGTGTGTCGGGAATAAGGGAACGGTGTGATACTTTGCTTAACGGTTTATCCAGCATCAGTATCAGAGCAGGGAGGACCGTAACGCATCCGATGACTCCTAATATGACACCCTTGGCCATGACGATGCCGAGATCGCGCCCCATCGTGAAAGTCATGAAGCACAGCGCCATAAATCCCGCAACGGTCGTAACCGAACTTCCCAATACGGAAGTCAATGTCTCATTGATTGCCTGAGCCATTGCGGCTTTGTGATCTTGGTTCAGGGTTAACTGTTCATTGTAGCTGTGCCAGAGGAATACCGAGTAATCCATTGTTACTGCAAGCTGCAGTACGGCAGACAGCGCTTTTGTGATGTAACTTATCTCACCGAAAAAGTAATTGCTTCCGAGGTTTAAAAGTATCATCATTCCTATGGATGCCAGGAATATGAGAGGTATCAGCCAGTTATCCAGCAATAAGATCATTGCTGCAAGAGCGAGAGCTACTGCAATGCCGACATATATCGGCTCTTCTTTCTCGCACAGATCCTTAAGGTCTGTGACAAGGGCTGACATGCCTGCCACAAAACACTGTTTTCCGCAGATGCCGCGGATCTCACGTATGGCATCCATGGTAAGATCATCAGACGTCGATGTGTCAAAGAAGACAGCCATCATAGTTGAATTGTCTGTGTTAAAAGCGTTATAGAGTCTGTCCGGCAGCATTTCCATAGGAACTGACATGTCTGCAAAAGAATCGTACCAGACAACAGAATCAACATGATCGACCTGTTCGATCTCAGCCTTTAACCGGCTGACATCTTCAGGAGCCATGTCCTCCAATATGATCATAGAGAATGCGCCTTTACCAAAATTGGATAAGAGTTCGTTCTGGCCCTTAACTGTTTCCATGTCTTCCGGAAGGTAGTTGAGCATATCATAGTTGATACGCGTGTTTACCATACCGAGTAAGGCGGGAATCATTAACAGTAATGTCAGGATCAGTACCGGGACACGGTACTTAACGATAATCTTTCCCGTTTTCATTCACGTTACTTCCTTTCTTGCGGGCATTAGCCCTTTATCGATTGGAAGTATCGTATTTATTTCATACGGAATGAATGGTCATTAGACCGTGAGTATACAAAAATCAGACATTTTGCGTTTTTTGTTAAAAAACCGGTCAGGTGTTTTTGGCTCTGTCGAGCATCATCTCGGCAACACCCGAACGGAGTTCCAGAAATCTGATGAGTCTGTCACGTTCATCGGTCTTCATGCCGCGGTTGATCCATCCCATAACTTTGCCGAAGCATTCATCTTCATAAGAGTGAAGGATTATCATGCGGTCTTCTTCCGATATATCGTCAGCTTTGAAGAGTGCTTTTCCGTATTCTGAGATAACATATTCGCATATGCGCCAGAGATGCAGCTCAAAGAGTGCTCTGTCTGCCGAACTGCAGATATGCCATATTATCTTTCTGTTCTGTTCAGCGAATTCCATGATAGCGAGCATGGCTGAATTGATTGAATCAACGGAAGGGTACCTGGCGATCAGTTCATCCGCTTTCTGTTCCACGATGTATTCTATAAGAGCCGGAATATCTTCAAAATGGTAGTAAAAAGTATTACGGTTGATATTACATTGATCAACTATGTTCTGAACGGTGATCTTGCTGACCGGTTCGTTCTCCAATAAAGTCATGAAAGCATCACAAATATATTGTTTTGTTCTGACTGCCATGATGAGCACCTCTGTTTTTTTATAAATTATAATACAGAAAAAATGTCTTAAGTGTCTACTTTCAGAAATGAATCAGGACAAAATATATCGCCGGTGTCTACCGGCAGAAAAAAGAATTAAAGAAAAATACTTTTGGTGTCCACTTTTTTGACAGGTACACTTGTCAAAGGCGCACGACAGGCTGGCAAGACGCATCTGATCAGACGTGTTCTCAAAGAAGAGGGTTGTGATGTTTTCGAAGTGAATCTTATCGAGACTCCGGAGGCTGTCAGCATTCTTCAGCAAGCCGGGACCGTAGATGAACTGATGATTGGTCTGTCTGCCTTAGGCGGTCAGAGACTCCAAAAGGGAAAGACTGTAATCTTTATTGACGAGATCCAGAAATATAAGGAAATGGTTACCAAAATCAAATTCCTTGTTGATGACGGAAGTTTCAGATATGTTCTAAGTGGATCGCTGCAAGGAGTTGAACTGACGAATATCGAATCTGCACCCATCGGATATCTGTCGTCGATTGAGATGTTTCCGCTTGATTTTGAGGAGTTCCTGCAAATTACTGACGTCAGTGACGAGGTGATAGATAGCCTTAGAAGATTGTTTGAGACGCGAAGCGCGGTGTTGGATGCAGTGAATGATAAGATGTTGAATCTGTTCAGACGTTATCTTGTTGTCGGTGGAATGCCGGAAGCAGTGAGTGTTTTTGCAGATACAAAGAACGTGAAAGACGTTATTACAACACATCAAGATATAAAGGTTTTATATAAACTGGATTTTACTCAATATGAATCAGATGATAAAAAGCTGATGATCTCAAGTGCGTATGGCCTGATACCGTCGGAACTTCTGAAACAGAACAGACGATTCATTGTTACGGATCTAAAAAACGGACTTCACTTCGATCGTGTTGAGAGCACCTTCCTATGGCTCTATAATGCCGGCGGCATATATGAGAATGCGGTTGCCCAACAACTGAAAGCCTCCGGTTTTGAAATCTATTACTACAATTCCAACCGACTTGGCGAACTTGACTTTGTGATCGATTATAGCGGCAGTTCCACTCCTATCGAGGTGAAGAGTGGCAAAGACTATGATAAGCACTCTGCCTTGAACAATTGTCTTCAGAATACTGAATATGAGATGAAGGAAGGTTTTGTATTAGCTGATTGTAATATACATGCAAAAGGAAAAGTAACATATCTTCCCATTTTTATGATTATGTTCATCAAGAATGATTCAGAAGATTATTATTTGAATTGAAGCATAGACATGCTGGAAAATGGTTTTAGGCTAACATAGCCGGATGTGTTAGCCTCCGGCTTTTTTATTGGATATACATTCTCAAAGCGCATTATTCCAATGCCGAGAAAGTATATCTGTCATGTCTCTTTTGCATTTATACTCAAATTGTAAAGGAGATAACACTATGGCAGCGTTTGACAGAGTCATGAGTGGCATTCCTGAGATGGATACGGCTATCGATAATATAAGACTTGGCGACAATGTCGTCTGGCGTGTCTCTGATCTGGATCAGTTCAAACTGTTCATGAGACCATATGTTGAACAAGCCATAAAAGAACAGCGCAAGATCTGGTGATTACGTGTTGATGAATATGGAATTCATTTGGACAGATGGAAATAATGAGGTATTTCAGAGGTTTTATCTCAAGACCGAGGAATACTACAGCAAGATAGTAGGCGGCAAAAAGAACAGGACAGGTTTTATTCCATACAATCTGTCTGAGAGTATTTCTTATGTGCTTTTAGCTTATGCTGATGAAAAACCTATAGGTTGTGCAGGTCTCAAAAGGTATTCTGATCGGGATGTCGAGATCAAACGTGTCTGGGTAGAACCTGAGTGGAGAGGAAAGCACATTGCCACCAGTCTGATGGATCTGCTTGAAGATAAGGCGAGACAGATTGGATATAAAAGGGCGATCCTTCAAACCAGACCGATCATGCCTGATGCGGTTGGCTTATATGAGAGCAGAGGATATGTACTGATTGATAATTACCCTCCATACGACAAATTAGAAGGTGCCATTTGTATGGCATTGTGCTTATAGGAGTTTTTATGGTTACATGCATGGACGTAAACAATCTGAAACTTGACGGGATGGAACTCGTCGCAGGCGAGAGCGGACTGAAACGAATGGTTTCGTGGACGTATCTTGTTCAGACCAGGCCTTATGAGGATCACATGAACAGAGGCAATTTTGCCCTGATAGTCGTAGATTATATCCGTTTTGATTTCAAAGAGGTCAGGAAGAGCATGGATGAACTGAATGATCTTGGCATCTCGGGGCTCGCAGTATCGGTTGTTGACGACAAGGAACCCATCCCGAAATCGATAATAAAAAGAGCAAATGAATTGTGTCTTCCGCTTTTCAATGTCAGATGGAAAGGTGCATCTTTTGTCGATATTTCGCAGAGTATCGGAAACCTTATTCTTGAGACTAATATCATGAACAAACGCACCGGCGATTATCTTTATAATCTCCTGTTCGGATACAACGTTAACGACAGATATGTTGAGAAGATCTCAGGTCAGTTCGGATTTGATTTCAACAAGCCGTACAGAGTAGGCATCATTGCCGTGGACAGAACTTACGGCATCAATCTTGAACAGGATGAACATCTTTATGAGTACTATGCGAACTGTCTTAATTCCGAAGTCATGAGGATGGAAGGCCGTCCGATGTTCATGAAGTTTCTCAATAAATTCGTTCTTCTTTTCGAAGCCAAAGAGAATAAAGAGATAGAGCATGAGATCGAGAGAATGCTCAGAAAACTTGATGACAAACCAGAGTTCAAAGGTATTATCAGCAGCACATGCATACTCGGTACTCCTTACACAGACCCCAGTAAATTCGGTCAGAGTTATCAGGAAGCGAAAAGTCTTATCCCCAAAAAAGAATATCTTCCGAATCCCAGGAAAAAGAAGGTCTTAAGTGCGAGTGCAATGGGAATCTACAAGTATATGTTTCGTGGTAACGACCAGAGGGAGATACTTGCGTACTGCAATAACAAGTTAAATAAACTCGAAGAATATGATCATGCAAATGGTACTTTTCTACAGGAAACTCTGCTTGCATATTACATGAACGGCTTTAACAGTGCGAAGACAGCTGAGGCACTTTTCATACACAGAAATTCTCTTATCAACCGTTTGAAAAAGATCGAAGAACTCTTGGAAATCGAGATCTCAGACTACGTTGAATACCTTGATTTATTGAACTGTATACTCGTGAAAAGACTGATGTTTTTGTGATATCAGACTGTGCATAGTGTTCAGTATGAGTGTGCGGTTCGCACGTTGTAAACGCACGGTCTCTTTCCTAAAATTCGTCACAAGAAAAGGCACAGTGAAACGATAGTTTCGAGGGAGCCTTTCCTTAATGGAAGGCATTTTATTGTGACAAGGAGGAGTAACAATGAAAAAGAACAAATTCGGAAAGAGCGTTTTGACAACGGCAATCGTATCATCCATGGGATTGTTTGCTTTGGCAGGATGCAGCACGGGAGCTGCAGCAACAACAGCAGGCGAGACCGGTGGATCCACATCAGGCAAGGAGGTCTTAAGAGTTGGAATGGAGTGTGCATATGCTCCTTTCAACTGGACGCAGGATGAGGCGACAACTCCTGACGGCAGCAAGGCTGTTAAGATCTATGATTCAACGTTTTATGCATATGGATATGACGTAGCGGTATCACAGATGATCGCAGACCAGCTCGGTATGGAGCTTGAGATACACAAAGTAGAATGGTCTTCGATCGGTATCTCACTTGACGCAGGCGATTACGATTGCATCATTGCAGGTATGGGCCGTACAAAAGAAAGAGAGATGTCCTACTCATTCACAACACCTTACTACTACAGAGATAACTGCATCGTAGTTAAGGCAGACGGAGCATATAAAGACGTCACAGGTCTCTCACAGCTTGCCGGTACAGGTTGTAAAGTAACAACACAGCTCGGAACAGGCTGGATCCCACTTCTTGACCAGATCGACGGTGCTGTAACAGGTTCCAATTACGAGACAACCTCAGAGTGCTTCATGGCAGTTTCAAACGGTGTTGCAGATATCTGTATCGTAGATCTTCCTACAGCTCAGTCAGCACTTCTTACTAATAAGGATCTTAAGATAATTACATTTGATGAGAATGACAGTTTCTCAGGTGATGAAGAGATGGTAAATGTCTGCATCGCAACAAGAAAGAGCGATACGGCATTGAGAGATAAGATCCAGGGCGCAATGGACGCGATTGGCTGGAGCGACAAGGCTAAGATGGATGATCTTATGGCAAAGGTGATCGGTCAGCAGCCGGCAGCGAGCAGTGCACCTGCTGAAGCAGAATTGATGATCGACATTGCCATTTTCGGCAAAGAAGATTATTTCATCGCGTAAACACCGATAGCGGAATAGCAGCAGTCACATACTGAGTTTTAATTCACCTGCCGGGAAGAAGATCCTTCCCGGCGGGTAATCTGAAAAGGATGATGACTATGGGACTTTTCAATTTCGACTTAAATAATCCCCAGACATCCATTGAGTGGATGATCTACTTAACAGGTAAATACTTAAAGATGTTCCTGGATGGAACATGGCTGACACTTTATATCGCGGTATTAGGTACGATCTTCGGTTTCATTCTCGGATATATCGTAGGTATCGTTCAGGATATGAAGACCGGACTTGGTGATAACCCGGTAAAGAAAACTCTTGTAAGGATCTTAAAAGTGATCGCAGCGGCTTATGTGGAAGTCTTCCGTGATACTCCTATGATCGTTCAGGCCATGATCATCTACTACGGCATCAGACAGCTGGGCGTAAATATGGCTCCTGTATTTGCAGGAATTCTCGTAACTCTTCTTAATACAGGTGCATACATGGCAGAGACAGTAAGAGGCGGTATCGGATCGATCGATCTCGGACAGAGAGAAGGTGCATGGGCAATGGGTATGTCACCCATGAAGACCATGATCTACATCGTTCTTCCGCAGGCATTCAAGAACATTATCCCTGAGATGGCAAATACATTCCTTACCAATCTCAAGATGACATCTGTCCTCAACGTAATTGCGGTTCAGGAATTGTTCATGGCGGCAAAGACCGTAGGCGGCAACTACTACAAATATTTCGAGAGTTACCTTGTCATTGCAGTCATATATTTCGTTCTGTGCTTCGTATTCAATAAGATCTTCAATTTCATGGAGAAGAAGCTCAAAGGCAAGAAGGATTACGCGCTGGCTGTCGAGTATATGGACAATCAGTAAGGAGGAGAAGTTATGGGTGCTACAGTTATCAGCATTAAAGATCTCAGTAAGTCTTTCGGCAAACATGAAGTTTTAAGAAAGATCGATATGGAAGTCAAAGAAGGCGAGATCATCTGCATAGTAGGATCATCCGGTTCGGGCAAATCAACACTTTTAAGATGCATCAACAAGCTTGAAAGACAGACGACAGGCAACATCTTTTTCCGCGGTAAGGAAGTAAGAGATGTGCAGCGTGAAGTAAATGAATACCGGGCTAAGGTCGGCATGGTATTCCAGTCGTTCAATCTCTTTAACAACATGACCGTTCTTCAGAACTGCATGTTGTGCACAAGGAAGGTATTGCATCTGTCCAAAGAAGAAGCTTTCGACCGTGCTATCACACACTTGAAAGAAGTTGGTATGGCACCATTCATCAACGCAAAACCGGATCAGTTATCAGGCGGACAGAAGCAGAGAGTCGCGATCGCAAGAGCTCTGTGCATGAAACCGGAAGTGCTTCTTTTCGACGAGCCTACATCGGCATTAGATCCTGAAATGGTAGGAGAAGTGTTGAATGTTATGAAGGAACTGGCTACGACCGGACTTACCATGATAATCGTTACACACGAGATGGCTTTCGCAAGGGATGTATCAACGAGAACGATATTCATGGACAGAGGTTATGTAGCTGAGGACGCGCCTCCTTCGGAACTGTTCAGCAATCCGAAGAACCCGCGTACAAGAGAATTCTTGAGCAGATATCTGGCGGGATAAAAGGAGGCAGATATATGAAAAGATTTGTAGTTACATTTGCAAGAGGATTCGGTTCGGGCGGTAAGGAGATCGCTTCAATCCTGGCCCACGATCTGGGTATTCACTGCTACGAGAACAGGATCCTCACACTCGCGAGCCAGCTGAGCGGACTTGACGAGAAACTCTTTAATGAAGTCAACGAAAAAATAAGATCAAACGGCGGTTTCAGAAGCATGATGCGCGGACTGCCGAGATCGAGAAATTACATCGCGAAAAACGAGAAATTCGTTTCCGATGACAAGCTCTTTGAGTACCAATGCGAGATCATCAACAACCTTGCCGATCAGGAATCCTGTGTGATCGTCGGTAAGTGTGCCGATTACGTGCTGAGGAGCAGAGAAAACGTGGTGAGTATCTACATCGAGGCACCCCGGGCATTTTGCAGACAGAGGGTAATCGAGCACCTGGGCGTTACACCGGAAGTAGCAGATGCGACCATTACGCAAACAGACAAGTACCGCGCAGATTACTATGCATACTACACGCACGGCAACTACTGGACCAATCCCGTTAACTACGACATGACGCTTAACAGCGAGAAGGTAGGGATCCGGGATTGCGTAAAGATCATCGAGGATTTCCTTGTTCTCAAAGGATATATTACCGTAGATGAAATAGGTCAAAAGAACGTTAAGGACAAAAAATAAACTCAGGGGGAACATAAAAATGAAACTTGCAGATACAGGACTTACATCACAGGACATTAAAGACAAAGTCAGTAAATATATGATCGAGACATACGAGAGATTCGATTTTCTCGCAGAGACCGCAAAGGACCAGTACATCTACGATGAGAACGGCGAAGCTTATCTCGATTTTTATGCAGGCATTGCAGTCAACTCCGCAGGCAGCTGCAATGAGAAGGTCGTAGCCGCAGCGGTAGAACAGACAAAGACTTTGATGCATACATTCAATTATCCGTACACGATCCCTCAGGCGCTGCTTGCTGAGAAGGTCTGTGAAACGATCGGAATGGACAAGATCTTCTACCAGAATTCAGGTACTGAAGCTAACGAGGCCATGATCAAGATGGCGCGTAAATACGGTATCGAAAAGTATGGCCCCAACCGTTATCACATCGTAACAGCCAAAATGGGATTCCACGGCAGAACATTCGGTGCGATGTCAGCAACCGGCCAGCCTGGCAACGGATGCCAGATAGGTTTCGGTCCTATGGCATACGGTTTCTCATACGCTCCATATAACGATCTGCAGGCATTCAAGGATGCATGCACCGAGAACACCATTGCCATCATGATCGAACCTGTACAGGGCGAAGGCGGAGTCCATCCCGCCACAATGGAATTCATGAAAGGACTCCGTGAATTCTGTGACGAGAAGGGAATGCTTCTCCTAATCGATGAAGTTCAGACAGGCTGGTGCAGAACCGGCAAGGTAATGAGCTTCATGCATTACGGGATCAAACCCGATATCGTTTCAATGGCAAAGGCCCTTGGCGGCGGTATGCCGATCGGTGCTATCTGCGCGAAGGCGGAAGTTGCAAAAGCATTCTCGGCAGGCTCGCATGGAACAACATTCGGAGGACATCCGGTAAGCTGCGCTGCAGCTCTTGCACAGGTAAATGAATTGTTAGACAGGAATCTCGCAGGCAACGCGGAAAAAGTCGGCAATTACTTTATGGAAAAACTTAAAACTCTTCCTCATGTTAAGGATGTAAGAGGCCAGGGCTTACTTGTTGGTGTTGAGTTCGATGATTCCATCAACGCCGTTGATGTTAAACACGAATGTCTCCACAGACATCTTCTTATCACGGCAATAGGCGGTCACATTATCCGTATGGTACCTCCGCTCATCATTACAGAGGAAGATTGTGATAAGGCATACGACATCATCAAGGCTTCTGTGGAGGCTCTTGGTTAAGGAGGCGTTTACATATGAAGCATTTTTCTTTTTCGATTCCCCAAAATGTGTATTTCGGCTGGGGTTGCCTTAACGATCTTTCAGCCATAGCCGGTAAGACCGGAGCAACGAAAGCATTCCTAGTCTCAGGTCCGCATCTTATGAAGGCCGGTTATATTGACTTGTGTGCGGAGAAATTAGCACAGGCAGGAATTGCCAGCGAAGCCTTCACGGAGATAGAGGGGAATCCGTCAACGGATACAGTCGAAAAGGCAGCTTCTAAGTTCAAGGTCAGCGGTGCAGATCTGATCGTTGCATTCGGCGGAGGTTCACCTCTTGATGTTGCAAAGGCAGTAGCGGTATTAGGAAGCTACGGCGGAAAGATTACAGATTACGAGGGTGTTGGCAAAGTCCCGGGTCCGGTAGTTCCGATGATCGCAATCCCCACCACTGCGGGAACAGGTTCGGAGGTTACATCCTTCTCTGTAATAACCGATCATTCGAGGGATTATAAGCTCACGGTAGGAAGTACTTATCTTCTGCCTTCTTATGTGATACTTGATCCTGAACTCATTACTACAGTTCCGCTGAAGACTTCTGCTTATTGCGGAGTGGATGCTCTGGTACACGCATTGGAAGCATATCTGTCACTGGCTTCGTCATCTTTCTCAGATATGATGGCGCTTAAGGCATTAGAGTTAATCGGTTCTAATATCAGAGACTACGTTGCAGACCGTAAGGACCGTAACGCTGCTGAAGGAATGCTGCTAGGCTCGCTCTTTGCCGGCATCGCTTTCTCTCACGCGAGACTCGGTGACGTTCACGCAATGAGCCATCCGGTCAGTGCATATTTCGATGTGGCACACGGACTTGCAAATGCAGTATTGCTCCCGGTAGTCGTTGAGTTCAACGCGCAAACTGACACCGGAAAATACTACGAGATATACTGCCGTGTTGCAACAGATCCTGTTGCAAAAACAGAATTCAGATCCGAGTATCTTGCTAATGAATTACGCTTCCTGAACACATCACTCGGCATACCGGGTTCACTGAAAGAAGTCGGAGTCGACAGCAGCAGATTCGAAGCAATGGCTGAAGATGCTATGAAGAGCGGCAATATAGCAGTCAACCCCAGAAAAACAACCACGGAAGATATCCTGAGTCTGTATCATCAGGTTTTCTGATATCAGGTATTAAGCAATTAGTTAAGAAGATAGCGAATCTTCTTGATCTGAGACTATCCGATGATATTAGCAGAGATGAATATGTTGCAAAACGTGCAGAGCTTGAAAAACTGTTAGCAGAATCAAACAAAAAGATTGATGAGCTAGAAAAATACCAAGAAGTTGAAGATGGCATTGAAGAACGGGCAAAGATGATTAAAGGTATTATTGAGGATAAGAAAAAATATGACTTTGATCATATACCAGATGAAGTGATAGATGCCTTTGTTGATAAGATAGTAGTTCATAAAGAATATTTTGAATGGCACCTATTCTTTGATGATACTGCTATGATGAAGGTAGCAGTTGAAGGAAATAAACGCAATCATGATATATCTTGTGAAACTGCCCTCGATGTTAACGGCAGTACAGGCTGCAATCAAGCACAAGGGCATTTAAGTTTCAGAAAACGCGATGCAAATCGCAAAACATTCTACTTTATGACTTTGACCGTTACGAAGGAGGATGTTAAAGAATACTTTGCCCGGGATCCAAAATATAAGAAAGTGAATGGATTCCGTGGATTGAGAGTAGATATTTACATTTAAGAGATAGCCGGAGATTAGATGTGAATCTCCGGTTATTTTTTCTTGTCGAAAAGAGCGAGGCAAAAGCTCTTTGACAATTACCTATTGACATAGTAGGTAATATCGGTTAACGAGACATGATATGAACCGCATTTCAGCAAACATCATGATGTGTTGTCGAATGCTTAACTCCCGGGCAAATGGATTGACCGGTGTGTCATGTCGATGTTTGAAATAATACTTTAATATCAGGATACACTTTATCTTTATTCAGCCCGGGAGTTCTAAATGCCCCCGGGCTTTTTAATTTTCAAACAACACATTTTCAGGAGGATATAACAATGTCAGAAACCAGTTTCAGCGCAAAGGCTATAAGAGCAGGATATGAATCGTCAGAGCATTTTAATTCAGTAGTTCCGCCTATCTATCAGACGGCTTCATTTGATCTTCACGATATCGACAGAACAAGACGTCTCTGGACCGGTGCAGAGGCAGGCGGGATTTATTCAAGAGTCGGCACTCCGACAGGAACGATCCTTGAGACGAGGATCGCGGAACTTGACGGCGGCAAGGCAGCAGTGGCGCTTTCGTCCGGAATGGCTGCGATTACATATACGCTCCTTTTACTTGCACAGGGCGGCGGCAATATCGTTGCAGGTTCATCGCTTTACGGTGCGGCTCAACTCGACCTTGCGGAATTCCTGCCGAAGTACGGTGTGGATACAAGATTTGTTAAGGACAGAACCAATCCCGAAGCTTATGGCGAACTTATCGATGAGAATACCAGAGCGGTATACCTTGAATCCATCAGCAATCCGAATATCGAGCTCTATGATATTGATGCAATTGCAAAGATCGCACATGAACACGGTGTGCCTGTTGTGGTAGATAATACAGTAGCAACACCTTATCTATACAGACCTTTCGAGCATGGTGCAGACATAATCGTTTATTCAGCGACAAAGGAGATAAACGGACACGGCAATGTTATTGCGGGAATCGTTGTCGAGAAGGGTGACTTCCCGTTCGATGAGAAGAAGTATCCACAGTTCTATGAGAAGAGCTGGAAGATGAGAGACCTTCAGAATAATAAGAGAAGCGCTGTTGAATTCATTCCCGGCGCACCTGTTATTGCATCACTTAAGATATTCTTTACGGAGTTTTTCGGAGGCGCGTTGGGTTCTTTCGAATCCTATCTTGTTCTTCAGGGACTGTCGACACTTTCAGTACGACTTGATAAGAAGATACAGACAGTAAGAAAGGTCGTTGAATTCCTTGAGAGCCGCGATGAAGTTGAATTCGTAAGATATCCATACGCAAAGGGAAGCCGGTTCAAAGAACTTGCCGACAGGGATTTCCCTAAGGGACCGGGAGCACTTCTCTCATTCGGTTTTAAGGGCACCAGGGAACAGGAAGGCATCTTCATCAAATCACTTAAGAACTTTAACTATCACGTTAATATCGGCGATGTAAGATCACTCATTACAAATCCGCCGGAGAATACACATACGGAGCTCGAACCCGATCAGCTCGAACTCGCAGATGTTCCGAAGAACCTGATCAGACTGTCCATCGGTCTTGAAGATGCCGAAGATCTCATAAGTGATCTTACCCAGGCATTCGAAAAGGCTTTTGCCTGATGAAGGAGGCGGAAGATCATGTCACGTGAATTTGAAGGGAAAACCATATTTATCACCGGTGCTGCTAAAGGTCAGGGCAGAGCTGTTGCTCTTGCTTTTGCAAAGGAGGGCGCAAACATTATCGCTTTCGATCTTGGAGCAAGGATTGAATATCCGGCTTATAACAGATCATCCAATGAGGATCTCGAGAAACTCAAGAGCGAAGTGGAAGATGCAGGCGGAAAGATACTTATTTATGCAGGAGATGTCCGCAAGGCATCAGATGTTAAAGAAGCAGTTGACCGTGGAATAAATGAATTCGGCGGAATAGACATCCTGTTCAGTAATGCAGGCATAGCAGCTTACGGTTATTCGTGGGAACTAACGGAAGAACAGTGGGATGCCCTGATAGAAGTT
>CACYRM010000025.1 GCA_902776845.1 Oscillospiraceae bacterium | reverse complement strand
CTGCAGAGAGCTTCCCGCCAAAGGCTTTTACGAAGGCAAAGACGTCGATTCTGAATGGGAAGACCTTATGGCCGCACAGGAGAATATGCGCGTCCAGCCTGCAGAGATCTTCGGCTTTTACGAGTTCGAAGCGTTCTCGATGAATTTTAATAATCCTGTGATATGCGGTTATCCTTCCGTTGACGGAAGAACTGCGGCGGTCGGTTCGAATATTGCAGTCTCGATTTCTTCGCACACCGGAGATGTTGATTCATGCAAGCAGTTTCTGGGCATACTGCTTTCTGAGGACATCCAGAAAACTCTGTTCATGAATATCCCTGTCAACATGAAGTGCGCCAAGGATATCGCTCTTATGGAGATCGCCGAATACAACACAAACGTTGCAAATAGTGAAGGTGTCAGGTTTGCGAAAACAGGTAAGGCTATCGACACCGCACTCGCTGACAGATATATTGACCAGCTTTCCACGGCAAAAACATCAAGTTTTGTATACCACAGTATCTCGATCATTATCTATGAAGAGGTTCCTGCGTATTTTGAAGGGCAGAAATCATTTGAGGATGTTGCTGATGTGATAAATGACAGGGCACAGAAAGTTCTGGATGAGCGGAATTAATATCGCTGTGCATTTAATCGTCATTATTTGCTTATAAAACCTAACGCTTTTTGGGGTTTGCTGTTTTCCGTCACGTTTTTCCTTTGAATCGTGACGATTTTCTGCAAATTGACAGGGATTTGCTGTTTTTCGTCACGATTATCCTTCTGAACGTGACGATTTTCTGCACAAGGGTTTTGTATGTTTACTCTAAAGACTGGCCGTAAGTTAAAAGGACCATGGTCCGCCTTTATTTCTTATTAATTCTTCAAGTTTTGTTTACATGGTGTAAATCATATAGTCATACGGCTTGTAATATAATTATTCTATAGTTTCAAAACCTTCCTTTTATGCGGAAAGGAGAACTCTATGAATAATAAAAGACAGCTGGTAAAAACCTTTTGTGCGCTGATGCTGGCAATTATTTTCCCTTTGATGGTTATTGCCTGCGAGAGCAAAGATAAGGAGTTTGATAAAGATGTGGATCATATAAGTGTTACCGGAACAGGTGAGACCGAAAAGCCGACGACTGTCTATGAACGATGCGATGCACCTGAATAAAGACAACAAGAAACAACTGTTTGAATCTGAGCGTCCGGTGAAGGCGCTGGCGGTCATGGCGCTTCCTACCGTGGCCAGCCAGATGATCCTCCTGATATATAACATTGCAGATACCTGGTTCATAGGAAGAACGGACAATCCTGCAATGATCGGTGCTTCTAATCTTGCGCTGACTTTGTATCTCATAACTGCTTCTCTTGCCAATGTGTTCGGTGTCGGCGGAGGCAGTCTCATGGTCCGTCTGACAGGAGAGAAAAAAGAAGATGACGCGCGCAAGGTCGCATCTTACAGTATCATTGCCTCAGGCATAGCTGCGGCTGCTTTTTCCGTTCTGACACTTGTTTTCATGACGCCGCTCCTGAGACTTCTCGGTGCGGATGACGCTACAATGGTGTACAGCAAGCAGTATCTGCTTACGACAGTCGTTTTGGGTAGCGTTCCGACTATACTGTCGATGAGCATGCCGCAGTTATTAAGAAACGCGGGATATTCCAAAGAGGCCGGAATCGGTGTCGGGTTAGGAAGCCTTTTGAACGTTGCCTTGGATCCGCTCTTTATGTTTGTGATCCTTCCCCAAGGCTATGAAGTACTGGGCGCGGGAATCGCGACGATGCTTTCCAATGTCTGTTCATTTATTTACTTCATCGTTATCTACCGCAAGGTAAGATCCGTTACCGTTCTCAAAGTATCCTTCAAGCGCGAAAAGATAGATAAAGCACATATGAGATCGCTTTATATGGTCGGTATTCCCGCGGCGGTCAGCATATTTCTTTTCGATCTTGTAACGATAGTTTTAAACAAGCTTGTAATCGGCTACGGTGACCATGTGGCGCCTCTTGCTGCCATGGGAATAGTTCTGAAACTCGAGAGGATACCGATCAATATTGGACTCGGCGTATGTCTCGGAATGGTTCCTTTGGTTGCTTATAACTTCGGGTCCGGAAATATAAAGAGAATGAGCCGTTTCTCGTCACTGGCGAGGTGGACTATAATCGCTTTCTCGTCTTTGTGCACGATATTGTTTTTCATGTTCGCAAGAGTGCTTGTCAGCAGGTTCATAACTGATGAGGAGACGGTAAGACTCGGCGTTATGTTCCTTCAGGCCAGATGTTTTGCGCTGCCTTTCATGATGGTCGGATATCATGTGGTCAACTATATGAATGCCGTCAACAAAGGTACTGTGTCGTTCATCCTTGCGATAATAAGACACGTGATACTTATAATTCCGATCATGCTTATAATGAACCGCATATGGGGACTTGAAGGACTTATCTGGTCACAGGTAGTTGCTGATATAATGAATTCCATAGTTTCCACAATAATCTTCGTGAAGGTTAAAAGTGGTTTTGGGAAGGCATTAGAATGAAAAGAATAACCGCATTGTCACTCGTTCTGATAATGATCCTGCTCACGGTCTCATTCTGATACTCCTTAATAGTAATCGCTGGATATGGCAGGTCGCTGTCAATTATTATTGATTTATCCCCTGAATCTGATAATTTAATATATGTATGCTTTGGAATAAGCTGAATAGATTAAAAGGGGGATCAAGACTATGAAAAAAGTGTTGAGAACAGTTGCCGGATTATTGGTATTCGCAATGGGTATGGGATTGTGTTCATGCGGAAAGACACAGGAGACCGTTGTAACTTCTTCTGATGCCGTCGAGTCTGAATCTGTTGTGTCTGATTCTGTTGTGTCTTCAGAAAATAATGTTGAGACCACAGAAGATCCCTGGCTTGGATCACCTGATGTAACAGGTATTGTCGGTGCTTCATGGAAAGCCAGCCAGTTCCTCGGACGCAATATTGATGATGTCCTGTATGATCATGAGCTGAATGCGCTCTGGAATAGTACAAGCAGCATGTGTGCTTTTAACCAGGATGAGAGACGTCAGGTCCTTGTTCCCGAGGATGGTTATGAGATCAGCGGGTATAAATTCGATCAGATCTATCTGTGGAAGGACAATGCGGGCAATGTTAATAAGATCACTTTCATGACGAGACATAATGAGTATCTGCCTGAGACCGCTGCCGAGACAGTGGGCGCGGCAGATGATCTGAATTATGATGTACAATCCGCCATGGGAAAAATGGTTATTGAACTTAGTGAAGGCCTTGGCGATTACTATAATGAGAATGTCGCGTATCTTAACGCCAAAGACGGTGCAAGTTTTGTTTTCGAACACAACGGAATTGAGATCGTCTTAACTTACGGCGTGGATTGTTATGGCCTTGCCGGCAATAACGAATTAAAGATCGACGTATATGCCAAGGGCACAACCTTCCCGGCTTATCCTGAAGAGGATTTTAAAGTGTTAATCACAAAATTAAGCTACTGCATGGGTGAAGATTATGAGTCTGCCAGAGATATGGTGGAGGATGCTCTCGGTGTTGAATTGACTAATGAACAGATCGACTATTACGGCTATATCTATTATTCCGTTGATGCAACTGTCGAAGGTGTTGATTTTAATCAGGTGATAATTATCACCAATGAAGGTGACGGCAAAGTTTACGAGGTCCATCTTGTAAACGATATGGACAGTGAAGCAGAAATTGAAGGCTACTATAACCTGTTCAAGGATAAACTCAGAACTGTCTGCGGGGATTATTTCATTCCGTGGAATCATCAGGTATATGACGGATGCATGATACGTCTTGATTCGGATAACGATATCTGCATGATAGGCCGCTATACCATCGAAGGTTACAGCAGGTTCCACCTGATCATGAACAACGAAGCCCTTAAAGAAGACAAATAAGTATATTTGTAAGAGGAAATATGAACAATAAAAGGATCAGCAGATCTGGTCTGCGCATAATCACATATGTCGTTGCCACTTGCTTGATGGTAACGCTCTGTGCCTGCGAAAAGGATCCGGATGCCACGCCGACTGTTGCTGAAAGCAGTGAAACCACAGTTACATCAGAAACTTCTGCTACGGCTGCTTCGTCTGAAAGCACGGAAAAAACGGATATTTCAGAGACATCTGAAAGTTCCGCGGCTATTGAAATTGTCACTGGTGATCCCGATGTTATTCAGAAATACATTGAAGAGATGGTTGTGGATTACGGCTCATACGGAGAAGATGCAAATGACAAAGTAGATGAACTCTTAAAGGAGCTTTCCTCGGAAGATGCCAATTCAGGGATCAAATGGACAGTGATAATGGAGATGTGGCGTTCAGATGATCTTGGCGAGCCGCTTAACTATGATGTCCTGCCTGACGGCTTGCCCGATAATGACGAGCTCTGCATTATTGTTCTCGGCTTTCAGCTGAATCCTGACGGTTCGATGAGAGATGAGCTGATAAACCGCCTGACAGTTGCATATGAAAGCGCAGTCAAATATCCGAATGCATATATTGTCTGCACGGGAGGCGGCACAGCGTCCGAGAACAGTTCCGCGACAGAAGCAGGAGAGATGGCCAATTGGCTCATCGACCAGGGCATAGATGAGGAAAGGATCATTGTTGAAGATGATTCCCTTACTACGGCGCAAAATGCAATATATACATATGATATTCTGACTTCAGATTATCCGTCGGTTAAGTATCTTGCCATAGTCTCCAGTGATTATCACATTGCAACAGGTGAGCTCCTGTTCAGTGCTGAAGCGGTGCTGCGGGCAGATTTCCCGGGCGGAGAGAAAATGAAAGTTATCTCAAATGCTTCATGGGACGCTCCGTCAGGATACCTTTCGTCCATGTTCCAGGCCGGTGCTCTGATCGAGCTTTCAGGTGATATGGAGACAGCTTTCGATATCTATTATGACAATTACGATATTCACGAGCTGCCGCCAATAGATTAATTGTTTACTAACAGAACTCGCAGCCCGGGAGGCAATTATGAGAAAGAGATTTACAGCTATTGTTTTGGTCCTGACGTTCCTGTTGAGCCTTGCCGTTACCGGGTGTTCTGGACGAAAGACGGAAGGCGGACTGATCTTCGCATCAGTCAGTTCGATGTCCGATAAGAAATATATTACGGACAGCATATGGTATGACGACGTCAAAGGCGGATATGCTTGTATCGTTACCGCGGATGCGCCGGCAGATATTGTGATTCCTGACGAATATAAAGGTCATCCGGTCAAGCTTTTGATGTCTGAACTTTCCGCTTCTGACCAGGTGCGTTTTAATTCGCTCACGATCGGCAAAAATGTCGCTGTAATCTACAGTTTTGCGGCATATGGAATCAACTGTTTTGAGAACGTAAAAGAACTGGTGATGCCTGAAAGCCTCAGACATATATACAATTCTTTCTTCAACTGTAAGTCGTTGGAAAAACTGGTTCTTTCGGAGGGTCTGTATCAGATAGAGGGCAGTTTCGATAATATGGAGAGTCTAAAAGAATTTACGATCCCGACGACGGTGTGGCGTGTGATGTCATCTTTTTCGGAGATGGACGGCGTAACAATTTATGTGCCGGGCGATACCAGATCACGGAATGTTTTCATGATTCCGGCAAGGTCAGTGTCATTATCGACGACGAGTCGCAGCTTCAAACTGTCGGAAAGTATTTTATGTCGGGTATAAACGATATCGGGGAGCAGAGCGGGCTCAGGATAGGCACCCGCGAGCTTTTTGCCTACTCCGATATGGTTGATGATGAGAAGGTTTTCGAGCATGGGAAGAGTCATTTCTGTGAGAGCTTTAATCCTTCCAAAGAAATCTTACCTGCAGATGCTAATATATTTGCAAAGTTTTTGGAAGCGCCTGTTGTTACGTTTGTGACGTGTCCTGATGTGAATGTTGATGATTATACTTCCATGGACCGTAATGAGTTATTTAAAGAGACTGAACCCGTGTACATGAGTATTGCTAACATGGCCAGTTATTCCGCGGATAATTACCGCCGTCCCGATATGTCATCGCGTCCGTCCGTATATATTGTTGCCGAGAAGATGAAGGGACAGGCAGTGGCCTATCTCGTCAATGGTGTAGGCAAGAATTACTATCACATGGCATACCGTTTCAGCGTATGGGATATCGAGACAGATCAGCTGATCTGCTGGTTCGTTACGGATGAGGGTACTGAAGCTGACCGCAACCCGGCAACTTTTGTTGAAGGGGAGTACACCTTCCTTTACGATCACGGTGTAAGGCCGTCTGTACAGGCTGTTATCCGTAAGTATTTTTTGTTGGAAGAATGAAAAGGAAATAACTAATACTATGAAGAATGACTCTTATGAAATAAAGGAAATGGATAGAAACTGTTTTGAGTTATACAATCAGGTTCCCCAGAATGTTGATGTCAGATCCGAATACCGCGTCACCAGGATCGATAACGGACTTGGGGGTTTTGTTTTCGAGGAAGTGCCCGTCACGCCGTATGTGAAGGATCTGAGCAAATACGAGATTGCTTCAGAATATGAGAATATGTTTGATATAACCAATTGGCGCTTCTATATGGCTTTTGACGGAGACATTCCCGTTGGAGCAATGACTGTAGCGGGTACTACAGAAGGCATGGATATGCTTGGAGGAAGGACCGATGCCTGCGTTCTGTGGGACATCCGCGTTGCAGATTATTACAAGCACAAGGGTATCGGTCAGAAAATGCTTGATATGGGCATAGCGGCAGCAAAAGCTGACGGATACAGGGTAATGATAATAGAGTGTCAGAACAATAATGTGACTGCCTGCAGGTTCTACAGAAAACAGGGAGCTCTGCTGTCGAAAATCGATATGAATGCATATGATTCCGAGCCTGAAGTTGCGGATGAAGTTCAGTTTGTCTGGCATCTGGAACTGTAAAAACGGAAATGCAGTATTGTCATGCATTTCATTTGACTGTTGTTGATGTGCTTTAAACCGTCACGTTTGACTTCAGAAACGTGACGGTTTTCGCAATTTGCAGTTTTTCGTCACGTTTTTCCTTTAGAACGTGACGTTTTTTTTGCAAATTGTCATGAATTTGCAGTTTTTCGTCATGATTCTACTTTGGATCGTGACGGTTTTTCGCACACGGCATTTTGGGAATAGATGTTGAACAGTCAGAAGGACTTATTAATAATAGAATCGGCCTGAATTCTCCTCAAAAAAGGGGCGAAGAGCAACCGTACTGAAAATCGTAACTATATTTCTTGAAATAAGGTACGCCAACAAGCAAAAATCGGATTTTTGCGCTAAACCGTACTGATTTTTGCGCAAAAAGGTACGATTGAGCAGGCAACAGTGGTATTTCGGTGTGTTTTACTCTGATACGCAAATTGTGGGAGAATTAATCTATAATGAATTGCGTATTTGCGGATTAAAAGTATATCGGAGTCGTCTGCTCTGCTGAGAAGAATTATGGCAAAGAGTTTATTAATTGAAGGTTTGATTGAAAACGACAGAGGCAAGCTCTTGGCTGCCCCTAAGAGTGATCTGCACAATCATTCGACCAAGGGCTGCAGTCTGGCCTGGGTCGAAGAGAGAACGGGACATTCATTTCCCAAGCCGCCTGTGAAATTTAACGGACTTGAAGGAATGCAGAAATGGTTCACTTCCTATGTCAAACCCTATTGTTCAGGCTATGAAGGCATCACCATGCGATGGGAAGGAGCGTTTGCCGAAGCCGGACGCAACAATATAAAAAGACTTGCGATGAACTTCGGCGTTGAGGAGATCAGGCTTGCCGGGGGAATGGATGATTTCAGGAAACTGATCGAAGGCTTTCACATAAAACACTGCCCGGAAACAGTTTTCGAGCCTGAACTGACTTATATATCAGCCTGTGATATTGATGAAGCTGCAGATTCAATTGATGAATATCTTCAGACCGGATATTTCAAGTCTATCGATGTCTGTGGCGGTGAGAATGTAAGACCATTTGAAGCATTTCTTCCTTTATATCGAAAAGCTGAACGTTACGGTCTTATCAAGATAATGCATGTCGGTGAGAGCGGGACTGCGGATGATGTGAGGAGAGCAGTCGAAGAACTGGGGCTTGATGAGGTCCACCACGGGATCGGAGCCGCAGGTTCAAAGGAAACTATGTGGTTTCTTGCAGATAACCATATACGGCTTAATGTCTGTCCTTCCAGCAATATCATGCTCGGCTATGCGGAGGACTTTAAGAACCATCCGATAAGTACTCTGGTGGATAACGGTGTTGAAGTGACGATCAATACAGATGATCTTCTGATCTTCAACAGCTCCATAGAGAACGAATATCTTATGCTCTACAAGTCAGGAACATTAACCGCGGATCATTTGGAAGAGATAAGGCTCAGAGGGCTGACGGGAAGAGACAAAATATAAGTCGTTTTGTTGTAACGATAAAATACAATCCGGCATGTTTATGCAATTATGTCCCCACCCCGATCATTTTTCAAATAACTCTTGACTTAGAGTTAACTCCAAGATGTATGATATAGCTTGGGTTGAGAATGCAATATGTTTTCGCGATGCGGGAATGCCGGTCGAAATGCTCATAGAGTATGTAAAGCTTTTCCAAGAGGGTGATTCCACTATCGATGCTCGTACAAATCTTCTTAAGGAAGCGCGCGAAATGATAGTCGAAGCAAAAAAGAAATATGATATTGCGCTCGAAAAGCTCGATTACAAGATCGGCAGATACGAAATAGCGCAAAAGACAGGCATTTTGACCTGGGACGATTGCGAGGAGAAATAATATGTTTAACGAATATCTCACTTTACCTAACGGAATTAAAGTTCCGCAGCTGGCACTCGGCACATGGCTCATCGATGATGATAAGGCCGCAGACGCAGTAAAAGCCGCACTTGATATCGGATACAGACACATTGATACTGCACAGGCTTATGCGAATGAGCGCGGTGTCGGTGAAGGGATAAGAGCTTCAGGAATTAATAGAGAAGAAATCTTCGTAACAACAAAAGTTGCGGCAGAACACAAGGATTATAAGTCTGCTGCCGATGGTATTGACGGATCACTTAAGGCTTTGGGTCTTGATTACATAGACATGATGATCATCCACAGCCCTCAGCCGTGGGTTGAAGTTAATCAGTCGGATAACAGATACTTTGAGGGCAATCTGGAAGCGTGGC
This sequence comes from Oscillospiraceae bacterium, assembly GCA_902776845.1. Lineage (GTDB taxonomy): Bacteria > Bacillota > Clostridia > Saccharofermentanales > Saccharofermentanaceae > Saccharofermentans. The sequence goes on along the minus strand of CACYRM010000025.1, from coordinate 13,641 downwards.
ATGCTCTGACAGACGCATATAAAGCAGGCAAGATCAAGGCGATCGGTGTCTCGAATTTCCTTAAGGAAGATATCGAAAACATCTGGAACAATGCAGAAGTAAAGCCTATTGTAAATCAGGTGCTGTGCCATATTTCGAACACTCCTCTTGAACTAATCGATTACTGTCAGAGTAAAGACATTGTTGTGGAAGCATACAGCCCCGTAGCACACGGAGAAGCATTGAGGATTCCGGCCATAGCGCAGATGGCGGAGAAATACGGCGTATCTGTTCCGCAGCTCTGCATCAGATACGATATCCAGCTCGGCATGATAGTTCTTCCGAAGACTGCCAATCCTGTGCATATGAAGAGTAATGCGGATGTTGATTTCGTTATATCAGATGAGGATATGGAGATCCTTAAGCATCTCGAAAAGATAGACAACTACGGCGATTCGAGTTTTTTCCCTGTCTACGGCGGAAAACTTAAGGGCTATTCCGGAAAACCCGGAACAGAGGAAATTTAAGGAGGAATTCAATATGTCTAAAACATTAGTAGCATATTTCAGCGCAAGCGGAGTTACGGCAAAGGTTGCAGATATGCTTGCTAAAGCGATAAATGCTGACCTTTACGAGATTGCGCCTGAAGTGCCTTACACCAAGGCTGATCTTAACTGGATGGATAAGAAATCCAGAAGTTCCCGGGAAGTGTTTCCGAAGATAAGCTCAGAGCATGGGCTGAAGGAATTATATAAACGGAGTTTCCGCTATGAAAAGATTAATTGAAATAATCTTATGTTCTACGCTGATTTTATGCCTTGCAGGATGCGGAAGTTCTGTTCCGGCAGTTGAGAGTTCAGAGACATCAATTGTTGCTCAGACAACAGGCACATCTGAGAGTGAATCCGAATCGACTGTTGTTACAGAAACAGAAGCATCGACGGAAAACGTCACAGGAAGCAGTACGCTTGTTGTCTATTTCTCCGCAACAGGAACTACCAAGGGTAAAGCTGAGTATATCGCGGAGATCACAGGTGCTGATCTTTATGAAATCACTGCTGCTGTTCCTTATACAGACGAGGACCGTGACTGGACTGATTCGGACAGCAGATGTTCCATAGAGCAGAACGATCCTTCTGCAAGACCTGAGATAAGCAGCGAGGCAGTTTCTCTGGATGACTATACAACGGTTTATATCGGATATCCTATCTGGTTCGGACAGGAGCCGAGAATAATGGATACATTTGTAGAGAGTTGCGATTTTGAAGGTATTACGGTTATACCGTTCTGCACATCAGGAAGCAGCGGAATCGGACAGAGCGCTCAGAACCTTGCGTCTAATGCGGGAAGCGGCAACTGGCTTGAGGGTAAGCGTTTTGCCGGCGATGCTTCAGAGGAAGAGATCAAAGAATGGGTTGATTCGATAATGGTTGAAATGGTATTAACGATCAACGGAACAGAGGTTCCGGTAATTTGGGAAGATAATGATTCGGTAAAGGAACTGGCTCGAATTGCTGACAACGGTCTAACTATAGAGATGTCTATGTATGGCGGTTTTGAACAGGTCGGTCCAATTGGGCAGAGCGTAACATCCAATGATGAACAGACAACGACCGTTCCCGGAGATATCATGCTTTATTCCGGTGACCAGATAGTTATCTTTTACGGTTCGAATACATGGGCTTATACAAGCCTTGGAAAAATAGATCTTCCGGAACAGGAGATTACCGATCTGCTTTCAAATGGTGATGTAAAGATAAGTATCGCAGTAAGATAAAATATGCTGAGGGAAATGAATCCGAAGCTGATAAGCGGTAGTAAGCGGTCCCCGCACGACCGGCGACGGATACTATGAGAGCTGCGTAATCGCAATAGAAGGCAACCAGATCGAATTACGGTATAATTGTTTAGATTGCGCAGGTCGATGTGAAAGCGGCAATAAGGGAATAAGATGAGAGGATAAGGGGATTAGGATGAAAACAATTAAGGCGGCGGCAACGCTGTTTATGACAGGTGTCATGCTCCTGACATCAGGATGCGTACAGAAAGTCCTGAATGGCATAAGAGGCGGCAATAAGGAATACGATTCGATAGTCGAGAAATGGAAGGACGGAAACACCTTTGAAGGTGAAGCTGCCGATGATGCGATCGGAGCTTTGTTTGCGGCCGCTGAGGCGAAAGACCACGATGAGTTCAAGGAGTGTTTTATTGAGAGTATTCGTTCGAAGAGTAATTTTGACGGCAAAATCGACGATTTCATGGATGCTTTCCCCAAGGGTATGTCAGAGGCCGAGCTTACATACGTGGGCGGCGGTGCGGGCGGCTCTGTCGATTACGATAATTTCGAAAAAGGGGCATCATATAATTACAACTGCACTGTTAACGGTGAATGGTATTACGTGAGCGTCAGTTTCTGTTTTTGTAATGACAAGCACCCCGAAGATATCGGTGTTGAGCAGTTCCTGATAATGAACCTCAATGCTCGTGCTTACCACACTGATAAAGCCAGCCGTGACGAATATTATTACGATTATTTCGATATCCTGTGTGATATAAAGAGCGAGGAAGAGATGCCTGCGCGCCTGATCAACGGTTGTCCTTATCTTTGGACAGAAACGGATACGCCTAAGCTCTCGGAGGATCAGATGCGTGATCTTCTCTATGAATACGGCACGCTCGGCAACAAGGAAGTCCGGGAAAAGATAGGCGACTGCAACGCATACTACAAGGCATTCAACAGCACTGGATACACACATTTCTACGAGCTTAAACCCGTGAACGGCGAGCCCAGATACGCCAAGATCATCTGTCAGGTTGATTACGGCAAGATTTACGATGCTTATGTATGCACACCGGATGATGCCGATTACGATAATCCGCTGTACGAACGTGGTTGAGTCAGTTTGTTGTTTGATACAGCATTATCCTTTGGAAATACTGATCAATGTATATATACTGACTATTCAAGGAAATACAGTATTTCGCTGAATAAGTAGATGTATAATTTTCAGGCAGATAATAATTGGGGTTTGGATGTGAAAATGCGTAACGAAGAGATAATTGAGACTAACAGGGAATATTGGGATAAGCACGCGGATCTTTGGTTTGGAACAACGGCGCTTCCCAAGTATGGAGTCCGTTTTCCCACAGAGGATAATCTTCATCTGTTTGGCGATTTGAACGGCGCGAAAATGCTTGAACTGTGCTGCGGAAGCGGTCACTCTCTGCTTTATAATGCGGCAAGAGGTGCCGGCGAACTGTGGGGTATCGATCTTTCCAAAAGCCAGCTGGACAATGCCTCGAAACTTTTGAGCGACAACGGATACAGCGCCAAACTTATATGCGCGAAAATGGAAGACGACATAGATGTTCCCAAGACATATTTCGATTATGTTTATTCTATATACGGCATCGGCTGGACCACGGATCTTCAGGGTACGTTTGATAAGGTTGCCTCATATCTGAAGAAGGACGGCATATTTATCTTCAGCTGGCATCACACGCTGAATTACTGCATAGCGTGGTCATGTGACGAGCGGCAGGATGTGTTTGAAGATGATAAGTTTGTAATGACAAAGAGTTATTTCGATGAATCGTACTTCAAAATGCCGGTCCATGGCAGCGAGATCGTATTATGCAACCGGAAGATATCAACTTATATCAATGCCCTGGCCAAAGCAGGCTTTGTTATTGAACGGTTTATTGAGGATAGTGACCTTGATTCTGAGGAAGCGGCGGATAAAACAGATCTCAAGACAAGGAAGGCTGAAATGCTGCCGATCTCATTCTGCTTAAAGGCAAGAAAACTATAAGTTGCTTAATATCCTCTCGATTTATCGTCTGACTTCCTATAACATAGATTTATATGGACAGGAGTCAGTAGCAGATCATTATGACGGATATTCTTTCGAAAGACAGTAAGGATAATAAGATATACCAGGTCTCAACTCTGCAGGCTCTTGCGTTGGGGTACAGCAGGGCGGTTATAAGTGCCGGGGAACTCCTGAAGGAAGGGGATACCGGTCTGGGTACTTTTGAGGATGTGAACGGCGAGATGATCGTCATGGACGGACATTGCTACAGGGCAGATCAGAATGGCAATGTTACGGTAGTTGAGCCTGAGACAGGTGTTCCTTTTGCAGCTGTTGCTAAGCTTTACGGAGAACAGCAGTTTGCGCTTAAGGATATTAAGGATATTGATTCTTTGCGAAAAGAACTGACAAGAAAGATAGAAGAGGTCTTCGGACTGAACAGTATGCATATAGTGCGGATCGACGGCGAATTCGAAATGGTGAATGCCAGATCGGAGGCTCCTTACAGGTCGCATCACATCACTTTGAAAGAAGTCCTCGGCCGTACACAGAAGTCTTTCATTTATGAGAATATCCGAGGCTCACTTGTGGGCGTTTATTTTCCGGATTATCTTGACGGGATCAACATGCCGGGCTGGCATCTGCATTTTCTTTCCGAGGACCGTTCTAAGGGCGGACATGTCTTTGATGTTTGTATCCGTGATGGAACAGCTAAGGCCGACAAGATCAGCAATATATATATAAATCTTCCCGAAGACGCAGCCTTTGACACCTATGCTCTTAAACAGAATTTGAAGGATGAGATAAAGTCTGTAGAGCAGGTCTGTTCAGCCGGGACTTGAATTAAAGTGATAACTTAATACCTTGGGGCGTACCGATAAACATACCGGTTATAAGCGAAAATCAGTACGGTTGAGAGCAAAAATCCTAAATTTGCACGCCGGCGTACCTTTTCCGGGATCAGAACGGTATGATTTTTGGTGCGGTCTCTTTCGGGTCGTAAATTTGCTCTCCGTTGAACCGTATTTGACACAGGCCATCAGAATATGTTATATTCTAACCGACAGGTTGTCGGTTAATGTGTTTGAAGCGAAAATTATAGAGGCCTTAATATATATGAGAATCGTAAAAAAAGCAGAAGAACGGAAAGAAGAGATCCTCGATGTGGCAGAGCAACTGTTTGCCGAGAAAGGATTTGATAATGCCAGTACAAATGACATTATCAATAAGATAGGCATAGCCAGAGGGACTTTATATCATCATTTCGGTTCAAAGGAAGAGATCCTCGACGCGATCGTTGACAGGATGATCAGCAGGAGCATTGCAGGAGCAAGGGCAATAATCAAAGACACGAGTATTCCGTTGCTTGACAGACTCTCAGGGGCTTTCCTTTCGCTTAATATCAACACGGGAGCCGGTGTGGAGGTGCTGGAACAGATCCACAAACCCCAGAATGCACTGCTTCATCAGAAGACTCAGGAAAGGCTCCTTGGAGAGGTCGTACCTATGATCGCTGAGCTGATCGAGGAAGGCAATAAAAGTGGGTTGTTTAATTCCAGGTACCCTCTGGAAGCTGCGGAGATGGTCATTGTTTACTCAAATATGGCATTTGACGAACTGGCGGAGCTTTCGCCCGAGCAGATGCAGGAGAAGATAATGGCATTCATCTATCATACGGAGAAGATCCTGGGCGCAAAAGAAAAGAGTATGGAAGGCGCGATATTGAAAATAATATCAAACCGATAATTAAACACACATCAGAATAAAAGATATTTTCAACGGGGTTTCGGCCCCAAAAATTTTAAACAACGACCGACAATCTGTCGGTGAACGAATCAAGACAACGGCTAAAACATAACTTGAGCAAAAAGCATATAAGACTGAAAGGAGTTAATCATGGATCAAAGATCAAATTACGGGAAATTCCTGCTACTTTGGGGAGGTGAATTCATTTCTTCGATAGGCGGCGGACTAACAAGCTTTGGCTTGAGCGTATATGTTTTCCAGAAGACAGGCAGCGCTGCCGATACAGCTCTTGTTGCGTTGCTGGCATTCCTTCCGGTGCTCCTTCTCAGTCCGTTGGCCGGAGTCCTTGCTGACAGATTCGACAGATGCCTTATGATGATGATCGGCGACGGTATGTCAGGATTGGGACTGGTTTATATCCTTGTATGCATGTTGACCGGTGAAGCTGAACTTTATCAGATATGCATAGGTGTATTTTTAAGTGCTGTATTCTCGTCTCTTCTTGAGCCTTCATACAGAGCTGTGGTTACCGATATGCTTACCAAAGACGAATACTCTAAGGCCAGCGGCATGATAAGTCTGGCAGGAAGCGCAAGATATCTTATCTCGCCATTGCTGGCAGGCATCCTTCTTGGAGTCGGCGATGTTAAGCTCCTTCTTATCATTGATATCTGCACCTTCGTTTTTACAGTTCTCTGTACGGCAGTTGTGAAAATGAGCAGACTGACAAAACATGAAGTGAAGAAAGAGTCATTCGGAGCAAGCTTTAAGGAAGGCTGGAAAGCGGTAACAGAGAAAAAAGGCATAATGATCCTTATCGTAATCTCTTCTGTCATCACATGTTTTATGGGCGCGATACAGATCCTTGTAGAACCTATGATACTTGATTTTGAGAGCAGTAAGACACTCGGAATCGCAGAGACGGTATGCGCAAGCGGAATGCTTGTATCGGGCATCATCATAGGCTGCGTTGGAATCAAAAAGAATTTTACAAGAGTGCTCAGCATCTCGCTTGCAGTATGCGGACTAGCCATGATCGGATTCGGCCTGAAGGAAAACATAATAATGATCTGCTGCTTCGGATTCCTGTTTTTCTTTATGCTTCCTTTCGCAAACAATTGTCTGGACTATATGACGAGGACGAATATCGATTCTGACAAACAGGGAAGGGCATGGGGACTGATTAGTTTCCTTTCGCAGATCGGTTATGTTGTTGCATACGGCGGTGCCGGTGTTATGGCTGACAAGATCGCAGAAGTAAGAAATATCGGTGTTGGACGCGGCGCGGCGATCGTCATCGTGGTATCAGGGCTGCTGCTTGCGGTAATGGCAATATCGATCCTGAAGTTCAGATCGGTCAGAGAGCTTGAGAAAGGAACTGCAAATGTTAAGACGGATGATATTTAATGACATTAAGTCGAACAAGCTTATAACTGTATCTACAGCCGTATTTATGGCGGTTACGGCGATGCTGCTCGGACTGTCGGTGTTTCTTTTCGCAACGTTGTTTTCGTCGATAGATTCACTGATGACAAAAGCCGAGACGCCTCATTTCCTTCAGATGCATACCGGGGAACTGGATGAGGATGAGTTATACACATTTACTGTGGGAAGACCGGAGGTGGAGGAAATGCAGTTATGTACTTTTCTCAATCTGGAGAACGGTCAGATAAAGATCGGTGATATCAGTTTTGATAACAACATGCAGGATAACGGCCTTTGCTGCCAGAGTGTTTTATTCGATTATCTTCTTGATGCAGGTGACAATATAATCCGTGTCTCTCCCGGCGATGTTTACGTGCCTGTTGCGTATAAGAATGAGTACGGGATCTCTGTTGGAGACAAGATGTTTATCGGCACGGAGGAACTGAACGTCGCAGGATTCATGCGTGATTCGCAGATGAATTCCATGATGGCATCTTCAAAGCGTTTTCTTGTAAGTGAATACGATTATGAGAGATTAAAGCCTCTTGGAAGTGAGGAATATATTATTGAATTCAGGTTCCGCGACGAAAGTGATGCCGGAGCTTTCTCGACAGCATATACAGATGCCGGACTTCCCGAAAACGGACCCACAATAACATATCCGCTTATCAAGCTGATGAATACCCTCTCAGACGGAATCATGATAATTGTTATCCTTCTTGTTGCCTTTGTGGTCCTGTATATATCGGTCATGTGCATAAGGTATATTATTCTTACACAGCTCGAAAAAGACCGCCGCGAGACAGGCATGATGAAGGCAATCGGAATATCGAGAAAAGATATCAGAAGGCTCTATATGTCCAAGTATCTTTTGCTTTCTGTGACAGGCTGCATCGCAGGAACCGCTCTGGCCTGCGTCCTCGCCATTCCGTTAGGCCGCAATATGAGAGAGCTCTATGGTGAAGCTGATAACGCTGTTCTTGTATATGCAGCCATGATAGCAGGCGCAGTCCTTGCCGAAGCCGTAATCCTGCTCTCGGTACGACGTGTGCTCCGTAAGACAGAGAAGATATCTGCTGTTGCCGCTTTATGCGGAAGAGGCGGAACCGGACGGAAGAAAAATCTTTGGATACCTGTCGCTGTAATCATCACTGTTTCCGTGTTTATGATGATGGTCCCTGACAGCATGAAGAAGACATTGTCCGATCCCGGTTTTGTCAGATACATGGGAATCGGGAACAGCCAGATCCGTATAGATGTCCGTCAGACAAAAGACATCGGATCGTCCACCGATGACCTTGCCGTGAGAATGGAAAACGACATCAGAGTAAGTAAATATTCCGTGATGAGAACCGGATCATATAAAGCGTACCTGCCTGACGGAAGCTCTTACAATCTTACGATTGAAAACGGTGATCACAGTATTTTCCCCGTTAACTATATGGAAGGGACTTATCCGGTGAATGAGAACGAGATCGCTTTTTCGATACTGAATTCGGAAGAAACAGGGCTTGGAGTCGGTGATACCGTTACAGTCACGAAAACTAATGCTGATGGTAAGACTGAACCGGTCACATGCGTTATCTGCGGCATCTATTCGGATATAACAAACGGCGGAAAAACGGCTAAAGGCTATATTAAAGATGAGACTCCTTCAATATGGAGTGTTATGTATGTATCTCTTGAAAATGGTGTAACGCCTGATATATGGATATCTGAATACAGTTCAGGCTCAGAAGAAAGCATCAAGATCGCGGAGATATCGGAATATGTGAACGGAATGTATGGTCAGACCATAAGTAAGATAGGGAACGCGTCGGTCATGACCAAAGCGGTTGCCTGTGCTGTGATTCTGGTGGTTATCCTTCTCCTGATGCGCCTTGTTATCTGGAGGGAAAGAGGAGAAAGCTCGCTTAAGAAAGCATTGGGGCTTACCGCTTCGGATATACGGGCGGATTATCTGAAAAAGCTTGGCGTATATCTTTTGGCAGGATTGGTTCTCGGTATCCTGTCAGGAATGCTGATCGGACAGCGATTTGCAGGCGGCCTGCTGAGTTTCATGGGTGCCAAAGGCCTTGAGTTTACGATTGACCCAATATCAACGTTTATTGTCGTGCCGGTACTGATGATCCTGACGGTATTTGCCGCGGCATTTGTAAGCCTCAAGGAAATAAAGAAAATAAAAGCATTTGAATGCCTTAACACTAGGGAATAAACGGAGGACTGATATATGAATACATTGCTTAAAGTTACGGATATAAAGAAGGACAATATACTGAAGGGAATAAGCTTCGACATCGCTGAAGGTGAGATGATCGCCGTTATGGGCCCTTCGGGTTCCGGTAAATCAACCTTGCTTTACAACGTGTCCGGAATGGATCAGGCATCCTCAGGTGAGGTCTGGCTCGGAGATACGGAGATAGCAGGACTTAATGAGGATGATAAAGCACAGCTCAGATTACACAGGATGGGCTTTGTATTTCAGATGATGAATATGCTCTCGAATCTGAACATAATCGACAATATCGCATTCCCGGCTGTTCATTCAGATAAGAAAAACAGAAAAGAGTACTATGAAAGAGCAAGATCGCTTATGGATAAGCTGAATATAGGTGAACTTGCCGGCAGGAATATCAAAGAAGTCTCCGGCGGTGAGCTTCAGAGAGCCTGTATATGCCGCAGCATGATAATGAAGCCGGAGATAATTTTCGCGGATGAGCCCACGGGTGCTCTTAATCAGACCGCAACAACGGAAGTTATGGATGCATTTCTGGAGATAAACCGCGAAGGCACGACCATAATGATGGTGACGCATGACAGTAAAGTCGCAAGTATGTGTGAAAGGATCCTTTATCTGCTGGACGGTGAGATAAAGGGCGAGCTTGTACTCGGGAAATACACTGAGGAAGAAACCCGCGAAAGAGAACTGAGAACCTCGGACTGGCTGGAATCGATGGGGTGGTAAATTCATACTTGATCACAGTAATTCATCTCTGACCTCCATTCGAATCTATAAGTTTTAATAAAGATATCTGATCGTACATTTATCAGGTGTGTGGCCCCTAATTTCATGTCGCATTTTTCTCTGAAATGCGACAAAACCGACAGGATTTCTATCAATGTTCTCTGAATGTCTACAAAATAAATAGCCTGATCATGTAGAACTTTGGAGAAACTTGTTTGTAATCTTTAGTGGTTTGTCGTTTTCGAACGACAAAAACCGACAAGGAAATATGGTCTTGGACATATTGTTTATGAAGCGAGTTCTACATGTTTTCTTAATATTCCAGCCATACTGTTGGGGCAAGGTCTTTAAATTCAGTTGTGAAGAGACAACTGAGAAAAGCCTGGCCCCAACGGTTCAGAAAAGCTGGCTGCTAACCCAATAAGGTGTCTGCAGTAAGCTTAGCCATATCAGCAAATGAATAATGATCGGCTTTATTTGCAGGATTAAAAATACTTATACCAGTCTAATCCGTAAACCAGAATATTCGGCAGGAAGAAAGTCATGAAGAAAAGTATGAGTATCGCAAGTGTGACCCATACCACAACAGTGATGATTATAAGCTTCTTGTTCCTCTTCTTGCTCATCCTGCCCTTAAGCTGAAGGCCTGCAAGCAGGGTGTTGATGCCGAGGATGCCGCCGGCAAGTATCAGCAGGAACGGCGTAAGTACCATCTGGAAACCGGTGAGGGGAGCTATGAAATATGTGATCATGGCCAATACTGATGTGATCAGCATGCCCTGTCCGCATACATATACTTTCTTCAGGATCTTTTCCTTGTCGGCCTCCGTGTATTCGGCAACCATAACCAGAGTTTCTTTTAAATTCTCTTCCATCTTTTCACTCTTCCTTTCTCCGCGGAGAAGGTCGCGGATGTCAATGTCGTAGAAGTCGGCCAGTTCTATCATGACGCTGATATCAGGCATCGTGTTGCCGTTCTCCCAGCGTGAGATGGATCTTGATGAGACGTTGAATCTTTCGGCGAGTTGTTCCTGTGAAAGCTCATGTTCTTTTCTGAGTTCCTTAAGGAATGCTCCGATCTTGATCTGGTCCATATCTGACCTCCTTACGCTTCGAATGCTATCATCCGTGGTCCCGGAAAAACACGACAGAGAGTGAGAGATACCGTGTTTTCGTACCTGACAGGGATGTCTGGTTTATTGTAACACAGCTTGATATGCCTGAATTTGATACTGTTCTCCCGATTTTTGATTTATAATTATTCCGATTGGAAATTATTGTGGGGAAATGAGATTTGATGAAGAAAATAGCAGCTGTATTGTTTTGTCTTCCGGTAATATTAGCCTTCGGCTGCCGGAATACTGTCGTTACGGATATAACTGTGACGTCAACCGGCCGTTCTGTGGAAAGCATCGACGGCCTGGAGATGGTAAACGGAACCTATCCGGTGACACTGCCTTTGGATCCTGAGGTTGAACAGTCGATCTATGAGGCATCTATGTCTGAGGAGGAGTCTCTAAATGAGGAAGCCGCAAGGTGGGATGCGGTAGATGAGGTTATGGTCGCAGTGCTTAATTCCAGAGAATTCACTGAAGCTGTTACGGATGATCAGAAAGCGGAACTAGTTATCAATGCAATGAAGGAATTATCAGAGCACGGTACCGACGAGTATCCTGAATCATTAATCATATATGACTCGTGGACATTTGTCCCTGAATATAAGGAAGTTAATGCCAAATACTTTGACGGGGTTGAATTCTCTGTCTCATGGTTCGACTTTAACAGGGATTCCGGCAGTACGGTAATGACTGAATGATTTAAAGAACTGCCCATTCCGGCTCCTAAGAGGCGATATCCGGAGTTGCCAATCATGTTATAATAATAATATTAGTAATATTGGCCGGGGCCGGAAATCTTGATTTCTGCTTTTAGATGAGGGAGTTATGGTAGTTACCGAGTATGTAGTTGATAACTGGGCTTTGATACTCGTTCTTTTGGGATTTGCGGCTTCCCTCATTTCGACTGTTTTTCTCGAAAAGAAGACCATACTCCGCATGTATGCCCTGATCACTGAGGTTGTAATCCTCTCGATCATTGTGTTTATCGAGTTCTATATCGATGATCGTGCTGATCTGCGGCTGTTAAGGACCGTTCTGATAGCCGTGAGATACAGCGCTACGCCTTTCATTATCGCCCAGATAATCTTTACAATAATAAAGAGACAGAAGTGGTTTATTTTTATTCCGGCTGTGCTGCTTACGATAATCGACTTTATTTCGATACCGACAGGAATCGTGTTCAGGATCGATGATACCGAGACAATGCGGCGAGGTCCGCTCGGTCTTTTGCCATATGTGGTTGTCGGATTATACTGCATTTTGCTGGTTTGGCTCATGATCAAGCACAATTCCAAGCAATCGACCGAGAGAATACCGATAATATACTTCTGTTTCGCATTCTTCTCGGGAATCGTTATGCCATTCCTGATCGGAAAGGACTATGCCCAGCTGTTCTGTACTACTATAGCAATCTCGGTATTCATTTATTACGTTTTCTTAATCCTCCAGGTCACGAAAAGAGATCCTCTCACCGGACTTCTCAACCGTCAGGCTTATTATTCTGATATTTCCAATGAACCGGAAGAGATATCCGCGCTTATATCCATTGATATGAACGGACTTAAGATCATTAACGATACAGAAGGCCATACGGCAGGTGATACGGCAATATCAACGATCGCCGCATGTTTTCTACGTGCAGCAAAGCGTAAGCAGCTGGTTTACAGAGTCGGCGGCGATGAATTTGTAGTCGTATGCCGCAAGGTCTCTGAAGAGGAGGTCATCAATCTCACCAAACGTATTCACGATCAGGTTGCTGCCACCAAATACAGCTGTTCCATCGGTTACAGTTATTCCGCTGACGGGAAAAAAACTATCGATCAGCTTTTAAGTGAATCTGACGCTAATATGTATGCGGAAAAGCAGCTTTACTATAAAGCGAATAATAAGACTCCCAGAACATGATTTGAAATAGCAAGAGCCTTTTTCGAATGGAACTTATTAGCAATTACATGTTGAACGATCAATACCGTCACATGCTGAACGGCCTGACGGCGAAAGTTTTCGGGTTTGACTTCGAGAACTGGGTCACCGGCGGGTATTTTGAAGGTGATTATATCCCTTATTCATATATGCATCAGGGAAAGATCGTATCTAACGTATCTGCTAACCGCATGAAGTTTATGCAAAACGGTTCAGTAAGAAACTATATCCAGATAGGCACGGTTATGACTGATCCGGACTGCAGGGGACAGGGACTTGCCGCCAAGCTTATGAATCATGTCATAGAAAAATATGAGCGGGACTTTGACGGCATCTATCTCTTCGGCAATTTGAGCGCTTTGGATTTTTACCGTAAGCTGAATTTCATGACCGGGAATCAGTACAGGTATTCCGTAAAGGATGAATATTGTGTTTTCGAAAAGGAGAAAGAAGCCTTTAAACCTGTTTTGAATATGGATGAGAGTATAAAGAAGGAATATCTGGACATGGTCCGAAGCAGTGTGTGCTATTCCTCATTTGATCAGATCAACAGGTTCGGGCTGCAGATGTTCTATACTGCAGGTCTTGAAGATGTGTACTATTGCAGTGATCCTGACTGTTTTATCGTGCTTGAGCAGGGTTCGCCGGCTGTGCTTAAATCTGTTCTGTGCAG